>QHXA01000451.1 GCA_003222755.1 Acidobacteriota bacterium | reverse complement strand
TTGATCGCTTCCTCGCCGAATGGCGCGAGCATATGCTTGTCGAAGCCGCCGCCAAATCCCTTCGCACCGGCAAACCCGACGCCTTTCAGTTCGAACGTTTCCGTCTCCTCCAGCACGACAACTTTGCCCCCGCGCAAAATCTTCTTCACTTCTTCGGCTTGTCCGCTTTGATAGTCATGATTTCCGAGTACGGCAACCACCGGCACGCGGCACGAGCGCAGATCGGTTACCAGACGCTCGGCCTCTTGAGGCAATCCGAGGTTCGTCAGATCCCCGCACAGGGCAAGCACGTCCGCGTTCTGTGAAATCTTCTCGAAGAGCCATTGAAGCGTCTCACCCGAATTGTGGTGGACGTGCAGGTCGCCAATGGCTGCAACACGGAGGCTATCCGGCTCTTCGCTCATTCTCCCCTCCCACTACGTCTGCGAATCCAAGATCCGTGACGTCCACCATGTAGTCCGCGACAGAGAACATTCTGCCGCGACAGACCTTCATTCTCGGTGTCGGCAACTCGAATTGGTGCTGCAATCGAGATAGCAGCTCGCGCATCAGCCAACTCGGAATCTTTTCTCGTTCGGAAGGGTAAATAAAACGGAAGTTCAGTAAGTGGATCAGTAAAACCTCCCAATATTGCTCCATCGCACATAGCAGTCGCTCCCAATTGATCTCCTGATGCTTGATCAATATGAGATGTGCAACGTCAGCGCCATCGTAGCGCTCCCGATTCTGAATGAACACTTTCGACCAGATCAGGTCGGTAACGGAAGGAATCTTCACCTCATAACTAAAAAATTTTGCTGTATGGGAATCTTTGAACCAATCATCAGTAACGGGAGCAATGAGGTTCGAGGAGCCGAATATAAGATCGACGTACAATTTGCCTTTGAAGATTTTGGCGATCCACCGCTCGTCGTGTACCTGGGTCTTAAAACCGAGCGACGTAAATCTATTCAGGATTTTCGGATAATCCCCTGCCTTAACGAAAATGTCGATATCCTTTGTTGGGCGGCGCAGTCCCGTGTATGCATTGACGGCAAATCCGCCGGCGACCATGAATGTGAATTTCGCGTCTTTTAGGATTTTAAGGACTTCCGCATAGAAGGCATGAGCCGGGGACTCCGACTTACTCTTCATAACTCCAGTATAGAAAAGGTGACGCTCATTCAAAGAATTTATCGAGCCGCTGGTTTTTCTCTGATATGCCTGTTATCGACGGCTGCCTACGGCGAAATCTGCAGGCAATGGAAGGATGCCATTCGCATCGGTGAGTTGGAAGCTCAATTAGAGGAGGCGAGTGGGATCGCGGCATCCCGGCAATTTCCGGGGCGGCTTTACCACATCAACGACTCTGGCGATACCGGCAGGTTTTACATCACGGGCATGGATGGAAAAGACACACGAGCCGTGAGCGTAGTCGGGTTCGAGCCGCAGGATACCGAGGCCCTGAGCCTCGGGCCGTGACCGGGCAACAGGCGCAGTTCGTGCCTTTACCTGGGCGATATCGGAGATAACGACGCAAATCGAAAGTACATTGAGATCGTCGTCATTGACGAGGTTCAGAATTTTTCGCAACCCGTAAAGCCTCGCGTCCGCCTGAAGCTTCGTTATCCGGACGGACCTCACGATGCCGAAAGCCTGGCTGTACACCCAAACGGTACCATTTTCGTCCTGACGAAGGAGCGTCCGGCGCGGCTGTTGAAAGCCAGCCCGAATGGCCCCCAGCAAACACTGACCCCCGTGACCACATTGGACCCCGGTGGTAAGCCGACAGACATGGCGATATCCGAAGACGGAACCCGCTTGCTCGTACTGACCTACACGGATGCAGTCGAATACAGCATGGACTTCAAACAGCAGCAAAAAATTCGTCTAAATTTTCTGCAGCAGCAGGAGAGTGTCGCCTACCTGCCCGGCAGCCGATCATTTGTATACACGACGGAGCGGCTGCTGCCGGTCTTGCCGCAATGGATCATGCGGGTGGATTGCGCGGAGTAGAGGCGGTCATAGACCGGCCCCTCGAGTTTGTCCATTTTGCCCACGCCGGAGGCGTGCAAGGAAATTAGCCGGGGGTTAAGCGAGCGGGAGCGAGCGCAACCCCCGGTTGTCTGAAACCAAGCCGCACCCTGGAAAGGGTCGAGGAGTCCTCGACACCCTTTCAGGGTGCGGATTCCTAGTTGTCGACGTATTCCCAGGGGTACGCAAAAAACGCGTACCCCTGGCTAATTTCCTGGCACCGCTACGCGGTGTGGTGGGCGGTCATAGACCGCCCCTACAGTTTCTGGCCGGATGCTAATACTGCAGGCATAGATAGTTCGTTTCCGGCCTTCTCCACACGAACCCGGATCTCCGCGCGAATCGTCTCCAGCACATCGGGTTTTTGCGCGCGTAGCAGCGCGGCATTCCGGACAGAGCCGTTGTACATGACCTCGAAGAGCGTCTCGGGCGAGGGGAGCCGCCATACCTGAGGCACGCGGATAACGGCAACGTTGACGAAACCAGCCGCAATGAGGACGCGCTTTGATTCCTCCGGATCGCTGAATCGGAAGAATGGCGGTCCAGGCGGAATGGGCACGCTCAGGTCGCCGTATTTTTGGATGGCGCCTAAAACAATGCCGAACCCCACAGCATGGTCGGGCGTATCCCACACCGTGAATGCCATTCGGCCAGCGGGCCTCAACACTCGATACGCTCCCTGCAGAGCCTGCTCCGGCCGCGCCAGATGCAGCATTCCGAAGTTCATCAAGACCGCATCGAAACTGGAGTCCGGGAAGGCAAGCTCTTCGGCGTCCCCTTCACGAAAATCAATTCCCGGGTATCGTCCGCGCGCTTCCTCCACCATCTCCGATGAGAAATCGATTCCGATCGCGACAGCGCCTCTCGCTGCGGCCGCTGCGGCCACGTAACCTGGACCGCACGCAACATCGAGTATGCGGGTGGCTTCCGTCACTCGGCCGGCCTCAAGCAGCGCCGGCACGGATTGCGTGGTAACGGCCGCAAAACCGCCGTGGTATCGCGAAGCGATTTCTTGCCAGCCTTGATGTTCGAATTGACGAAAGGTTTCTGGGTCGACGTTGCTCACCGCGGGCGATTAATTCTCCGTTTTTGGAAAACGGGCGCGGCCGCGAGGTATATGACGGAATGCTGCGATGTCGTCGCCCGTCAGCCGGATTCGGGTCAGTTGTTCGATTTTCTCGCGCTCCAGCAGAACGCGAAGTTTTTCGTAGCAGATCTTCGCGCTTTCTTGAAATGTGATCTTGTTAGCGCCTGTAAACATCAGCGAGGGGATTACGAGAGAGACTCGTTTTGTCTCTTGTCCCACTCTAGTGATTGAAAAATCGAATCGGCGGCCATCCTCCGTGTTTTCAAAACCCAAATACCGAATGTTCTGCTTCATCTCTTTCATAAACGTCATCATTATACTTGATGTGATGGATCCAACTAGCGCCAACCGTGATATCAGCCGTGCCTGGGCTTACCACAATGCCACAAAACATTCAGAGTGGAGTGTGCGCTCCAGCCCGCATTACTTAGATTGGGCAAACCAGCCGCTCCCTCTCAAGATTTACACGACACTGGATCCCATTCCGCTTCCGCGAGATGCAGAGCAAACGGGCATCTCCGCTCTATCAGCCATTTCAGCCACAGACACGGCGGCGGAAGCCGAGATCCTTCCAACGCTGGCGCATTTGGTCCGAATCCTTTACTTCTCGGCCGGCATTACCAGAAAGAAAACGTACCCTGGCGGGGAGGTCTACTTTCGTGCAGCCGCCTGCACACGAGTTTGAGCTGTACATCGTCTGCGGCGATCTGCCACATCTGAAAGCCGGCCTGTACCACTTCGGACCGGGGGATTTTGCGCTGCGATTGTTGCGGGCCGGCGACTATCGCGATGTGCTGGCACATGCGACGGCGGGGCAAGAGAGTGTCGTACATGCGCCGGTCACGGTCATTTGTGCGGGGACATATTGGCGAAACGCGTGGAAGTACCGCGCACGCACGTATCGGCATTTTGGTTGGGATAACGGAACTATGTTGGCCAACATGCTCGCAATGACGGCTGCACTGCAGTTACCGTCGGAGGTGGTGTTAGGGTTTGTCGACGCCGAAGTCAATCGGCTGTTGGGTCTAGACAGCGAACGCGAAGCCGCGTTCTCGATGGTATCCATCGGCCGGGTGAACACGAAGCCTCCCGGAGCGCCGGCCGAAATCCCGAAACTATCATTTCCGACAGTGCCACTATCACAGACGGAAGTGGATTATCCAGAACTGCGCAGAATGCACGAAGCGTCATCTTTGGAATCCATTGAAGAGGTATTGGAATGGCGAACGCAGGCCAAAGCGGATATCGCCGGACGCAACACTTCTGTGCATCTCCCGATATCCGGCGGCACGGAAGTGACTGACACGATCGAGCAAGTTATCCTACGTCGCGGATCGGCCCGGAAGTTCGAACGCATGCCGATCGCACTCGAACAGCTGTCTACAATCCTGAATGCCTCCACACGGGCCGTCTGGCCCGGCTTTCCATTGCTGAACGACGTATATCTGATCGCAAATGCGGTGGATGGTCTGACTCCTGGCGCCTATTACTACCACCCCGACAACGGCTCGCTCGAATCTCTCAAACAGGGAAACTTCCGCAGCGAAGCGCGCCATCTCGCTCTCCAGCAGGACCTCGGCGGCGATGCCGCAGCCGATGTTTTCTTTCTCGCCGATCTCAATGCGATCCTTGAGCGCTTTGGTAATCGCGGTTATCGCGCAGTCCAACTTGAAGCCGGGATCCTTGGAGGGAAGATGTACCTTGCCTCATACGCGCAGCGGCTTGGCGCAACTGGCCTCACGTTCTTCGATGACGATGTGACGAATTTCTTCTCGCCTCACGCCAAAGGTAAGAGTGCAGTCTTTCTTGTAGCCCTAGGCAAGCATCGGAAAGGGGCGTAACCACGGATTTGGCAGCCCTCTTGCTCGACAACGAGTAGGAGAGGCCAAATG
>QHXA01000450.1 GCA_003222755.1 Acidobacteriota bacterium | reverse complement strand
GTAGATCTCGACCTGCACGTCGTCGGGATCTAAGTCGCCCAGATGGACTCGGGTTTGGATTACATGTTCACCGGCGGAGGTGCGGACCTGAGCGGGTTCGAAGGCCACGCGCGGCCAACCGGCCGCTAATTTGCGCTGCCAGGCAGCAAGGTTCGCTCCGACTCTTCCGCCATCGTTAGCGCGCCGCCGGTACTCTGCTGCCGCGGGCAGATAGTACGATTCCGTGTATTCGCGAACAGTGCGGTTTGCCGAGAACTGCGGAGCGAGCCGTGCCATGCTCTCGCGCATTTTAGAAACCCAAGCGCGAGGGATTCCTCGTTCATCGCGCGTGTAAAACGCGGGCACCACTTCTTGTTCCAGCAGGGTGTAAAGCTGCTCGGCTTCGGCATTATCCCAGGCGGAATCGTGGTTGTGCTCCAGACCATCACCGATCGCCCAACCGACTTCAGGCGCGTACGCTTCGGCCCACCATCCGTCGAGCTCCGAGAGGTTCAGGCCTCCATTCACCAGTATCTTCATGCCACTGGTGCCGCTCGCTTCCCACGGACGAAGCGGCGTATTAATCCAAACATCCACTCCCTGCACAAGCTGTTGACCCATGAGCATGTCATAGTCGCTTAGAAATACCACGTGACCGTGAGTCTCCGCCCGGCGGATGAATTCGCTCCATTGGCGAATCAATTCCAGGCCCGGGTGGTCTTCCGGATGTGCTTTGCCCGCCAATATCAACTGAACAGGCCGTTCTGGATTGGTCAAAATGCGAAGGAGACGCATGGGGTCGCGCAGTAGCAGATTCGGCCGCTTATAGGTCGAGAACCTGCGAGCGAATCCGAGAGTGAGGACGCCGCAGTCGAAGACGCGCTCCGCCGCGGCAATTTCTTCGGAGGATGCGCCTTGGCTCGCGCGCTGGCGCGCCAAATGTTTGCGCACGTAGGTGACTAGCTCGCTGCATGATCCGGTGCGAAATTCCCACAGTTGCTCGTCCGGAACTGCACGGATGTCTTTCTCTAGACTCTCGAGTTCTCCAAACCATCTGGTCTCGGAAGTAGCGACGGTCCAGAATTTTTTGGCGGTAGGGCATTCCCACGTCGGAGTGTGAACGCCATTTGTCACGTGTCCGATGGGAACCTCCTGTTCAGGCCATCGTGGGAACAACGGTTGAAATAGCCGTCGGCTTACTTGCGCGTGGAGACGGCTGACCCCGTTCACAGCTCCGCTACCCCGTAGCGCAAGGAAAGCCATGTTGAACGGTTCGGTATTGTCGCTGCTATTTCGGCGGCCCAATGCCAGCAAGCTTTCAAGCGGCAGGTTCAGGCGCTCCTCCGAGTAGTGCCGCAGATACTTCGCTACGAGGTCAGGAGCGAAGCGATCGAAGCCTGCTTCAACCGCGGTGTGGGTCGTGAACAGCTTGCCGGCTCGTGTGACTGCCAGGGCCGTCTCAAACGGCTGCTTATGCTCCTCCATAAAGCTGCGAGCGCGCTCCAGGATGACGAATGCTGCGTGCCCTTCATTCAGATGGCAAACCTCGGGATGAAGCCCGAGCATTCTTAACAGCCGCCACCCACCGATTCCCAACACCAATTCCTGGCGGATGCGGGTCTCGGGCCCGCCGCCATAAAGATGGCTCGTGACGCCGCGAATTGTGGGTGGATTGGCGGGATCATTTGTATCGAGAAGATAGAGCGTGACTCTCCCAACCCGCACCTGCCAAGTTCGAATCCACACTTTAAGGCCGGGCGCAGCAATTGATAGCCGAAGCCACTCCCCGCTAGCATCACGAACGGGGCGGATCGGCAGTTGTCCAGGGTCGTTGAACGGAAATAGCGACTCCTGTGACCCGTTCGCATCGATTTCCTGGCGAAAGTACCCCTGCTGGTACAGAAGACCAATCCCCACCACCGGGACCCCCAGATCACTTGCAGCCTTCAGTTGGTCGCCGGCGACATTTCCCAGACCGCCGGAGTAGATAGGAAGCGCTTCGCTCAACATGTACTCCATGCTGAAGTAGGCAACCAGACTGAGCGGTGATCCCGCATGCGCGTTCTGAAACCAGCGTGGTTTTAAGGCCGCTTCCCGCTGCTCGGCCAGGAGCTCTTCCACTCTCTGCCGGAATGACGGTTCGGCCCAGACCGCCTGGAGCCGGAGCTGAGACGCGGTCTGAAGAACGACCCAAGGATTCTGTGTGAGCTCCCACAAGTCCGGATCGATGCGGCCCCACAACTCGTCGGCTCTATGATTCCAAGTCTCTCGTAGATTCAAAGCCAGCTCGGCGAGCGCGTCCGCTTCGCTCAGTTCGGGCGGCACATTCGGGTGGATTGGATTATTCATTGGGCCTCTGTGAATTCAACCCGAATTCTTGCGGAGTCTCAAAGCCGTCAAGTCCTTGCGCAAGCAACGACGCAGCTATGCGATCGAAGTCCGAATGTTGATTTCCGACTTTAGCGTCCGGTGTACCGGGCATCGTTCTGCAATTTCGAGCAGCCGGCTCTTTTGCGCTTCATCGAGGTTACCAGTGAGTTGAATTTCACGATCGATACGGTCAAGAAACCCCAACTTCGTTTCGCAGTCTCGACAGTCTTCTGCGTGAATCCGGTAATGCTGCAGCCGCACTGTGATGCGCTGGAGATCCATCCCCTTCCGTTGCGCATACAACCGCAACGTCATCGACGTGCACGCGCCGAGACTTGCCAGCAGTAATTCATAAGGAGATGGTCCGGTGTTCGTCCCGAATGGCGCAGGCTCGTCGGCGCGCCATCGATGATCGCCTGAAACGATCTCCTGAGCTAATCCATTGTTGCTCGAGACAATGACCTGAGTGGCTTCAGCCATATGTTGGCACCTCCACGCTTCACACCGCTGGCGAATCTGCCGACGGTCCGTAGATACTTGGAACTTTACCGCCCATCGGACGAATGTACGTGCTCAGTTGGCCGCGGTGATGAACCGCATCGAACAACGCGAGCCACAACAATCCACCCACCGTGTCCTTGAGAAGGATTTCCTGTTCGCCACGGATCATCCAGGCCGCATGATTCCAGATCGCGTCATCGATTTCGTTTAGTTTCAGGGCCAGTTCTTTATGGTGGTCGTCATAAGCCGAAATCATCTCTTCCAAAGTTGCCGCACGGTCGGTGGGATGCCAACGCATGCTCGTGTTGTAAGAACTTTGCTTGCTTATACACAGATCAATGCATCCCTTTTCCAGCGACACGAGGAAGGAGACGAGTTCTCCAGCAGATCGAGATCTCGGGTGCGGGCGGTACGAGAGTTGGTCCGAGGGCAGCGCCCGAACGACTCGCATAAAGCCCGGGAACTCCTGTTCCCATCGCCGGATGAAAAATTCTCGATTACTTAAATCTCTTCTATCCAACTGAGTTGGCATAAGACATCTCCCTTCTCGATTTCGCGAAACCGTAAATGATCTAGGGTATCTGGATCATATCAATACTCGAACCAGAGCCCGTCATCCTCTTCGATAACTCTTGAATACTCCTTTTGTGTTACTTGATGACGGATCGAGACCCGGAACATGAATGCTTGAAAGTACAGAATATCTGCGCCATTGTTCAGGATTGGAAGGAGCCCCTCGCGCATGATGACGGTGCCGCATTCGGACGCTCTCGTCTTATTTGGTGCGACTGGTGACTTGGCGTACAAGCAAATCTTTCCCGCACTTCAAGCGATGGTGCGGCGCGGTCACCTCGACGTGCCAGTGATCGGCGTGGCCAAGGCTGGCTGGAATCTGGACCAACTGAAAGCGCGCGCTCGCGATAGTGTCGAGAAACACGGAAGTATGGAAGCGGATGCTTTTGGAAAATTGTCTGCGCTTCTTC
>QHXA01000449.1 GCA_003222755.1 Acidobacteriota bacterium | reverse complement strand
CTCACAGCGATGCGCGGGTTTTCATCGGACATCCGGTACGCCCTTCGAACAGTCAAACGCGGCGGCATATCAACAGCCGTCGCGGTACTGAGCCTTGCTGTTGGTGTCGGGGCAAATGCAGCGATTTTCAGCATCGGGTACGCGATGCTTGCCCGCCCGCTGCCTTATGCCGGCGCGGATCGCCTGGTGATGCTTCGTTCCACGAATCTCTCCCACGCTCTGCTGTGGACCGCTGCCGCACCGGCGAACCTGCTCGACTGGCAAGCCCAGGCGAAATCTTTCGAGGCCATCGCCGGCTACCGATGGCAAACGGTCGATCTGACCGGAGGCGATCGTAGCGAGCGGCTGCGCGGATTACGGATCACGCCTGAGTTTTTCCAAGTTTTCGGCGTCCGGTTGATGGGCGAAACGTTCAATCCGCGCGATCCGCAACGACGCAGATCCGAGATCATTATTGGCAACAGCCTTTGGCGACGGCGCTTCGGATCGGATGCAAAGCTCCTCGGTAAGATCGTGGACGTGAACGTCATCAATCTGAGCCGCGTCGGACCAACGCCGTATTTCGTCGTTGGCATTGCGTTGTCCGACGTGCATTTCCTGCCGCTCAGTGGCGATTCCGATTTGGGTGTCTCCGGCATCCGTATCGGCGACTCCGTGGATTTCTGGGTTCCCGAGTTTCTAGATCCGGCAAAGCGTGACGTCGGCGACCTCGACGTTATCGCCCGATTGCATCCGGGAGTTTCGCTCGAGCAAGCCCAGGCGGAGATGGATACCATTTCCGCCAATCTCGCCGCAGCGCATCCCGAAACCAATAATGGTCTTAGCGTTCGCGTCGTCCCGCTGCGCGATCAGGTGTTGGGCGGATCACGCCGGGTATTGCTGTTGCTTTTCGCCTGCACAGGTCTGGTGCTGCTGATCGCGTGCGGAAACGTCGCCAACCTGCTTCTGGCCCGCGCCACGACGCGCCGGAAAGAGGTGGCCATACGCGCTGCCCTCGGTGCTGCGAGACTGCGAATCCTACGGCAGTCTCTGGCCGAGTCCGCATTGATCGCGTTGCCGGCGGGGGCGATCGGTGTCGCTCTGGCGTATGGAAGTCTGGTTCTTCTGCGACCCTTGATCCCTGCGGACGTCCCGCTAGCGCAAGATGCAACAGTGGATCCCACAGTTCTCCTGTTCACCTTGACGGTCGCTTCACTGACTGCATTGATTACGGGCATCATCCCCGCATTTCGAGTTTCGTCCGCAAATCCCGGCGATGCGATGAAACTCGAAGCACGAAGTTCCACAGCCGGCCGCAGCCGGCAACGCCTTGTCGCCATTCTCGTCGCTTCGGAAGTGGCAATGGCGCTCGTGCTTTTGATCGCCACAGGCCTTATGGTCAAGAGCGCGAATCGCCTGTGGCAAATCGATCCCGGTTTCGATACGCGAAATTTGCTGACGATGACGATCTCGCTTCCGAATAACAAATTCGAATGGAGACACAACGTCGTGTTTTCACGCCAGGTGATCCGTTCGATCGAAACAATGCCCGAAGTACGTAGCGCTGCGGTCGTGCAGGGCTTGCCGATGCACGCCGGAAGTTTTCATGGCCTCTTTAGCATCGAAGGAAAGCCGGACAGCCCGGCGGATCGATCTTTGGCACCAATCCGAATTGTCAGTCCCGGATATTTCCATGTCATGAAAATCCCGATCCTGTCCGGCCGCGACTATAACGAATACGATGAAGTGGGACCCGTGGGAAGCCTCCCGTCCGTAATCGTCAGCCGCGCATTGGCGGAGCGATTTTGGCCAGGGCAGGATGCCGTTGGCAAAAGAGTGCGGATGTCATTTGAAAAGAGTCCATCGGTGATTATCGGTGTCGTTGGCGACGTGCGATACACAGGACTCGACGAAGAACCCGAAAACGAGTTCTACTTTCCAGAAGGGTTATGGCCGCAATCTGCAATCACGCTGCTTGTGCGAACCGATCGTGATCCCTTGCGGTTGTATTCCGATATGCACAGAAGAATTGTAGAGATCGACAAAGATGCTTTTGTCTTCGACGTGAAACCGATGGCGCAGCTCATTGCGGAGTCGCTCGCGCCGCGCCGGTTCTCGACCATTCTGTTGTCGACGTTCGCGGTCATCGCCCTCATGCTTTCGCTGGCGGGCATTTACGCAGTGATCGCGCACTCGGTTGCACAACGCACGGTCGAGATAGGCATTCGCATCGCGATGGGGGCTTCACCTGCCAGTGTTACCAGCCTGATGCTTCGATACGGACTAGTCCCTGCGATCTGCGGCATGGCCGTCGGGTGGTCGGGCGCATTTGCGATTTCACGGTTTTTTGCGGCAATGCTGTTCGGCGTCGGACCGTTCGATGTTGCAACGTGGGGTCTCGTTTCCGGCTCCATGCTCGCTGTGGCATGCATCGCGAGCTACCTGCCTGCCCGCCGCGCGTGCAGCGTCGATCCAACCGTCGCGCTTCGGACCCAGTAGTCGGTCTTCGTCTGCACTCCATACATCCGCCCATTTACTGCCTAAACTAGGCTGCTTTCGGGAGTTAAGGCTTTGTTGTAGACGAACCCGTTCTCAAGATTACTCTCCGAAAACCCCGAAGTGATGATTCATTCCGCGAGGATGCGTAAACGTTGGGCGACTTTTGGGGAATAATGTCTGGGTCCGATTGCCCTCCAATAACTGGATTGACCCAGCCCCGAGTGGTAGTATCCACTCTCAAACTGCCACAGACAGTGCGAAGTCTCGCTGAGCTCTGTGGGCTGTTATTGGTCGTGGGGTCAGTCACCATTGGGAGGCGCTTGTCATGCTCTCACTCAGAATTAACGGGAAGATGTATTCGGTTGACGTCGAGCCGGAGACACCTCTGCTGTGGGTGATCCGCGACACGATCGGGCTGACCGGAACTAAGTACGGGTGTGGGATCGCGCAGTGCGGGGCGTGCACGGTGCATTTGAATGGCAGGGCGGTGCGCTCATGCGTGCAGCCGGTAAGCCAGGCGGCCGGGAAAGATGTGACGACGATAGAAGGACTCTCGCCCAACGCACAGCATCCGCTTCAAATCGCGTGGCGGGAAGGTGATGTGCCGGAGTGCGGGTATTGCCAGCCGGGACAGATCATGGCGGCTGCGGCGCTGCTGGCTAAGAACAGCAAGCCCACCGACGCTGACATCACTCGCGAGATTACCAATCTCTGCCGCTGTGGGACCTACCCGCGGATTCGGCAGGCAATTCACCGGGCGACGGAGTTAGGGGCGAAGAGTTAAGCAGACCTTTTCTATGGAGGGGGCGAAGCGCGAGCCCGATAGGGCGAAGCCTTAAAAAACGATGGCAGCGAGGAAGAGAATGGACCGCAGGGAGTTCGTCGTGACGACGCTGACGGTTGGCGGAGGCTTCGCGCTGGCGCTGGCGTTTCCGCAAAGTCAAGCGGAGGGGGCCGTGAATGCCGCGAAGATTCCGGACAAGCCGTGGGAATCGCTCGTGGGAAATGACGACACCGAGATCAACCCCTGGCTCGTCGTCGCGCCGGACGATACAGTAACCATCCGTGTGGCCCAAAGCGAAATGGGTCAACAGACATTTACTTCCTGGTCGAAGATGATCTGCGAAGAGCTCGAATGCGACTGGTCCAAGGTGCGCGCGGAATACGCGTCCGTAAATCGCCACTTCCGCGAGAATAAGGTTTACCGGCGCATGGCCACCAATGCGAGCGGCGCCGTCCGCAGCAGTCGCGAATACTTACAGCAGGCG
>QHXA01000448.1:5198-5459 GCA_003222755.1 Acidobacteriota bacterium | reverse complement strand
CAGATCTCTTCGGTGCTCGGATGATGGCGACGGGTTGATGATTCCGTTCCACGATAACTTCGATCCCATGACGGACCTTCTCCAGCACCTCGGCGAAGTTGGCCGTGACTTCGTTTTCGTTCATGTGCACCGTACTCATAGTTTCGATCATAACCGTTGTCCGAGGATTCGTCATCTTCGGCTTTGCATGTCCCTTGTCTGGTGATGTGAACCGCCCAGCGGTGTTCCCGTAGAGGCGATTCATCGCATAATCGAGCCTAG
>QHXA01000448.1:4050-4911 GCA_003222755.1 Acidobacteriota bacterium | reverse complement strand
AGGACTGTCACCTGACACGTATATTCGCCAGGCGGAAGCTTTGATAACGAGAAGGTGAACTTCAACGGCAGGGCCTTCGACTTCGGATCCAATCCATCGACGACCTGAAGCGGAGTCGTTTCGAAGGCTTTTGCCTGACCGCGGTAAAACGTAACAAACGCGACCAGCGGCTGCATGGCTTCCGTATACCGCTCGTACGCCTGCAGGTACACGTACATGTCGCGGGTCTTGCTGAAGACGCGGGTGACGCTCGGGATCAGCTTCTGACCCTCGACGAGCAATGGGTTCGCTGCTTGCGCGGCAGCTGCATTTTTGTCTTTGCCCGCATTGAACAGCGCTTCTTTCATGTCGACACGCTGGCTGCTTAACACAACGGAGCTGATCGGCTTCTCTTCCTTCATCAGATTCGGAATAGCGAACGAAGTCTGATATGTCCCAATTCGACCGGTCTCGGCATCGCGCGCAAGAAACTTGATAATGTACTTTCCTGGAAGCAACGTGAAACCGGTGTCGTATTGAATTGGCCGCTTCGCAAGTTCACTCGCCGTTTCCCCGCTCAATTTGATATCGACCTTGTCTCGCAGGTTCGTGATGGTCGTGCCGTAATCATCTTTGACTTCGCCGATGAAATCGATGAGCGTCCGTTCCGCGCCGCCGCTGCGCGCGAGCACGAGCTCACTGCCGGGAATCTTCACCGTGATGGGAACGAAATACTCCGCGCGATTCAGTTGGAAGTAATTCACCTCCATCGCGATGGTGAGATCCGTTATGGGATCGCCTAGCATCAGGGCATCTTCAAGCTGCCTTTCCTTGTCCGCCGCCGTGAATTTGTCGAACGTCTTGCCGGCGAAATAGCCTTGG
>QHXA01000448.1:0-4016 GCA_003222755.1 Acidobacteriota bacterium | reverse complement strand
ATAGCCTTGGCGATATTCCAATTTGGCAGTTGATGTTTCCTTCAAGGTGATCTTGACGCGCCGGAACTTTCCATCGGCCGTGGTGTTGGTGGGGTAGTACCCGATAACGTAATAACTCGTGATCGCCTGCTGCGCTTGGACGATTCCGGCAGTGAGGTCATTGTTGTCAAGCATGGCCTTGCCACCGGTGTCCGCAGCTAGCGCGTAAAGCGTGTCCTGAGAGCGTTGAAAATTCGAAACCAGCGCCATTGCGGTTGTACCTGTAAACATCCCAATACCGCCCGGCGAAGGCCGGTTCGCATCACCCAAGGGCGCCGTCGCAACAAGGCCGCGCGCATCCACAGGGAAGAATGAAACATTCGCGCGGATGGCAGCGTTAATGGTCGCGCGCAGTTGCGCCTGGTTGTCCGAGCCGTTCAGACGCAAACCGCTGGCGAAATAGACGAGCGACTTCTGCTCACTCGTTGTCCGCAACATATTGACGGCTGTCTGCAGAGCCGCGAGCTGGCGATCGGTGTTAAAGATATTGAACTCGCCTGCATCCTGTCCAAAGGCGCCGGTCGGATCGTTGTTGTCGTCCTCATCCGGGTACATGAGTTTCGAAAGAGTCGTCAAGAGCGCAACCCGGTCGTCCGTGAAATCCTGCAGTACACTCACCACGCCTTTCTGAAAGGTCATGATCGCAATCAGGTCCGGCGTCTTCATTTGCGATCGAATGAACTTGTCCGCCGCCGTGAAAGCGCGCAGCTGGTCGGGTGGAAACGTGTTCATCATGTCGAAGAAGAGGACCAGGAGCCGTCTGTCTTGATAGCGCACCGCACGCTGAGAAGCCGGTGAAACTGGATTCGGAGTTGGTAGTGGCGCCGGGCTCACGGGCGCTGCAGGCTGTGGTGCGGCAGCGGGCGTGTCGTCCAGTCTTTGAAACTGAAACACGCTGATGGTCTGCGGGACGTTGTCTTCCGTGATAGTAAAATCTCTCTCGGTCAATCCTTCGATCGTCTTGCCATCCTTGTCTTTGACGATTACGGTCTCCACGACCAGTTGCGTATCGACTTTGATGGTGAATGGCTGCTGCTGTTGGGTATGCGCGGCGGGAATTACAAGCAGCCCGGCTATGACGGATAAGACTAGTCCCCTCACGAGGGGACTAACGTACTTAACGAATCCTGCACTGGGGTTCAGAGGAAATTTGAAATTGGACGAATCCTGCATCTCAGATCCGAAATCCGAAATCTCTGATTGGACTGGTCTGGACCGCCAATAGGCGCCCGAACCGACGCTCAGGGAGTTCAATTTGCGATTTCGGATTTCGGATCTGAGATGCAGGATTCGTCCAATTTCGAAATGTCTTCGCTGGATTGCATAAGTCAAGTATGTTGATGCCCTCACGAGGAGGGGACTACACGCGCTTCTCCCAATTGTCATCAAAACCTCAATCTCAACGTTGTCTGGATGCTGCGCATCGCATCCACCCGACTTGGCAGGCCGAATTGCGCGCTGTTGATGCTCGTATTCCAACTCTTAAACGTGACATGGTTCAACACATTCATCGCGTCCAAGCGCAGGTCGATGTTGTAACGATCGCGCCAGGGGAAACTCCGGCCCAACGAAGCATTCAATGCAAACTGTCTCGGACCCGTGATGGAATTACGTCCGGCATTGCCCCACTGCCCAGGCGCGGGCGGACGGAATGCCGCCGGGTTCAAGAATAATCCCGCAGACGCCGCATAAATATCTGCGCCGGTTACGTCTGGTCTCAGATTTCCCGTCACGCCCGTTCCAGGCACTGCCGCAAAATAAATCGGAGTCTGCGGCAGCCCGCTACCGATATTGAGCTGCGATGCAACGGTCCATTCCTTGAACAGCGGGCCTTTCCAGCCTCCCACCAACGCGCCGCCGCTGACGCCCACGCCTGTCGTGTACTGGGTCTGCACGCTAAATTGATGCCGCTGATCGAAACTCGACGGAGCTCGTTCAGCATGCAGATCGAGCCAGTTCTGCGCTATGGCCGTGCCGCCTTGATTCGCCGTAACAATGCCCCCAGACATCAACGGAGCATTATCGAATGCTCTCGAGTACGTGTACTGCGTCGTGGCGGTAAATCCGTTCCGGAGGCGCCGGCGCAATTGGATCTGTCCGGCATTGCGAGTCGAATTGCCATTCGATGTGAGATAAACGTAACCAGACGGAACCACCGCTCCTGAAGGAAACGTATTCGGCAACACCTCCTGCGGCAGCCGCGTGCCTTTGCTTCCTAAATACATTGCGGTCATCTGCAGCGCAGCGGGCAAATCGCGTTGAACGGATAATTGCCAGCTCTGCACGTATCCGACGCGGAAATTCGCATCGACCGCGAATGTATTCGGCGTGATGCCTTGAACCGCAAAAAACCCGTTTGCCAGCGTCAACGGAGTGGCCGAAGTATTCTGCACGCTAAGGCTCTTTGATAGCGGCGATTGCTGCGCTATTTGCGTGGCAATGGCCTGGTATACGTTTGTGTTCCGATAAATGCCATACCCACCGCGCACAATCAGCGACGATGCGGCTATAGGACGCCAGGCAAACGACACACGTGGCTGAATGCCGAACTGGTCTGGATGGACAAGTCCATTCCCCACTACGGCTGAAACCGAAGTGAAATCCGGCGCGATATTCAAATTGACGAGACGACCCTGCAATTCTTTGCTTGGGGTTTCATACTCCCAGCGGATCCCGGCGTTGATTGTCAACGCACCGCTCATCCGCCAATCATCGGTGATGAACGCGCTATAGAACTTTTGCCGAAAATACTTATCGGCATTACCGAACGCGATCGAAGTCGTATCCGGAATTCCCAAAAGGAAGCCGGCCAGGTCGGATCCCGCTGCAGCACCCGTGAATGTAAATGTTCCGCGCGCGTCTTGCTGCGACAGCACGTTGAATTGATACAGCCGCATATCTGCCCCAAATGTCACATTATGCCGGCCGTGGTTCCAGAAGCTGTTGTATGCAACGGTGTTGTTCTGTGTGCGATTGAACAAGAACTGTGCATCGGACAACGGCGAAATGCCGCCGGAAAAATTCAGAGCCGGCGGTCCCCAGTACGGAGTCTCTTGATTGTTTTCCGTGATTCCCGCTATTCCAGAAACGTTCACGCGATTGGCAAAGTAGGGTGTGAGCCGTGTCGATTGCCGATTGAACTGATAGCGAAACGTCAGCGCAAACCGCTGTGTCGGCCGCGTCGTCCACTGGAGGGCGGCGTTGATGCCGAGTGTGCGCGTCGTATCCAGAAAATTAAAAAGATTCGAATTGTCGCTGCGCACGCTTTGCACATCAATGTTTCCAGCAATCTGATTTCTCGGATTGATGGATTTGTTCAACCGTCCCTGCACATTGTCCTGATGCGTAATGTCGACAATCGGAACCTGATAGTTATAACGCGCGTTGTCATCGAAATTGGGAAGCGGGAATAAATTGAGCAGAGCCCTGGCTTGCGGGCTGATGCGGTCTTGTGGAATCACGTTCGCAGCAAACGGCAATCCGGTCAGTGGGTCGATCATCTGCACCGGCTGTTCGAAAGAATTGAGTGTGTGCGACAGATCGCCGTTGCGCTCGGCGGCCGTTGGCATCCGTCCTGTCACCGTGTTCGCATTTCGATTTTGAGTCCGCTGATATCCAAGGAAAAATGTCGGCGCATTGTTCTTGATGAGATGCGGGATTCGGAGCGGACCACCGACGTTGAATCCGCCGGTAAACCGGTTGTAAGACGGTTTCGGTGTGTCTTGCCCGGTCAACGAATACGCTCTCGCATCGAGCGCGGAATTATCCACGACGACGCTGGCGCCGCCCGTATATAACGGCCGTCCGCGGCGATTGTTTCCAAATCCCGCAATTTGAGCGAACGGGGATGCCGCACCGTTGTTCACGCTGCCGTTGATCAGAAAACCATCGGCCGCACGCTGATTGAGATCTTCGGGGCTGAGATTGGCGAAGGCGCCGGTCTGGGGCGGAGTGTCGTTGGCGGCCGGCGTTGAGTT
>QHXA01000447.1:1182-5113 GCA_003222755.1 Acidobacteriota bacterium | reverse complement strand
TCACATTGTCGATATTTTGCAGGCGGCCTTCAATCAGGAGGAATTTGCCTCCGACGACCGTGAAGCGGTTTTGTGCAAATAAATCCGGAGTGATGATCGCGTTCGAGATGCCGGTTTCATCTTCGAGGCTGAGGAAGACGAATCCTTTCGCGGTGCCGGGGCGCTGCCGAGCAATGACTCCGCCGGCCACGCGCACGTATGTGCCATTCGGAACATTTGCAAGATCCACAGCGCGGAGGACACCGAGCGCATTCAGCACAGAACGATAGTAGGCCATTGGATGCGGACCGACGGTCATGCCGGTGCCGTGGAAATCGGCAACGAGTCGTTCTTCAGAAGTCATTTGGGCGAGCGGCGAACGGCCATCGGGCTGTTCAATTGTTTCAAGTAACGGTCCCGTCCGGCGGGACGCGCCCTCCACTTGCCAGAGCGCATCACGGCGGTGAATGCGATGTGCGGGATGGAAAAAATTCAACGCGCCGATTTCTGCCAGCAAAATCATTTCGCGCTTTTGCAGTTCGGGCACGCGCCGGGCGAGATCGTCCACACTCGTGAAGGGCGCGCGGGCGCGCTCGTCAACGATCAGCCGAGCAACGGACTCTCGCATGCCTTTCACGTAGCGCATGCCGACGCGCAAGATCGGAGTGCATTCCTCAAATTCGAGC
This sequence comes from Acidobacteriota bacterium, assembly GCA_003222755.1. Classification (GTDB taxonomy): domain Bacteria; phylum Acidobacteriota; class Terriglobia; order 20CM-2-55-15; family 20CM-2-55-15; genus 20CM-2-55-15. Next base: position 4,448 of record QHXA01000447.1, on the reverse strand, counting down.
GTGCAGAGCCAATCGGATTTTGTGATATCGATCGGTTTCACTTTTAACCCGTGGCGCTGCGCGTCCTTGACGAGAGTCGCGGGGCTATAGAACCCCATCGGCTGATTGTTCAGCATGGCCGCAGTGAACGCCGCCAGGTAATGGCACTTCAGGTATGCGCTGGAGTATGCGATCAGCGCGAAGCTGGCGGCATGCGATTCGGGAAATCCGTAAAGCGCGAAGGAGGTGATGGAGTGGATGATTTGATCCTGCACTTCACCGATGATTCCGTTTTTGTTCATGCCTTCCCGCAGCTTCACCTCGACTTCTTTCATCCGCCGTTCGGATCGCTTGAATCCGAATGCCCGCCGCAACTCTTCGGCTTCGCCGCCGCTGAATCCGGCAGTGAGCATGGCCATGCGAAGCAACTGTTCCTGGAACAACGGAACGCCGAGTGTCCGCGCGAGGACACTTTCGAGCGCGGGATGCGGATATTTCACCGGCTCACGACCCTGCCGCCGCTTTAAATAAGGATGGACCATGTTGCCGACGATCGGACCCGGCCGGATGATCGCCACCTGCACAACAATGTCGTAAAACTTCTCCGGCCGCATTCGCGGAAGACACGACATTTGCGCGCGGCTTTCAATTTGAAACATCCCGACGGTGTCCGCTTTCTGCATGGCTTGATAGGATGCAGGATCATTTTGCGGAAGGTGCGCGAGATCGACTGCTTCGCCATAGTGTTCGCGGATCAGTTTCAGCGAGTCTTCCAATACGGCCATCATTCCGAGTCCAAGCAAATCCACCTTCACGATGTGCATATCCGCGCAATCGTCTTTGTCCCATTGCACAACGTTGCGGCCGGGCATGGTTGCCGGCTCGAGTGGAACGACCGAATCCAACTGGCCCTGGCAAATCACCATGCCGCCGGAATGCTGCCCGAGATGCCGTGGCAAGTCTTGAAGATTCACGCACAGCTCCAGAAATTTGCGGATCCGCGGCTCGCGCATGTTGAAACCCGCCGTGCGGAATTGCGCTTCGAGCGTGTCGGACTCGTCCTTGTATTCAAAATGCCCGACGAGGCTCGTCAGCCGATCGAGTGTCGCCACATCGAAACCCAGCGCCTTCCCCACTTCCCGCGCGGCAGACCGGCCGCGATACGTGATGACATTTGCCGTCATCGCGGCGCCCAGCGCGCCGTATCGCTGGTACACGTATTGAATGGCGCGCTCGCGCTGATCGCCGCTCGGAAGATCGAGATCAATATCCGGCCATTCGCCGCGTTCTTCGGAAAGGAATCGCTCAAAGAGCAGATCCATCTTCACCGGATCGACTGCCGTAATACCGAGCGCATAACAAACGGCGCTATTCGCGGCAGAACCGCGGCCCTGAATAAGGATGTTGTTCTTCAGGCAGAACTGAACGATATCCCAAACAATCAGGAAATAACCCTCGAGCCCGAGCTTCTCGATCAGCGCAAGCTCGCGTTCGATTTGCCGGCGGGACTTTTCATCGTAAGGTCGGAAACGATTGCGTGCGCCTTCTTCGGTGCGCTTGCGAAGGAATGACGTCATGGTCTCGCCGTCATCGACGGGGTACTTCGGAAACTGGTAACCGAGATCTTTCAGAGTGAATTGAAGCCGGCGCGACAGCTCGATGGTGTTTGCGATCGCCTGCGGAATGTCATGAAAAAGCTGAAGCATTTGTTCAGGCCTTTTCAGATAACGCTCTGAATTATTTGAAAGCAGGCAGCCGGCCGTTTCTAATGTGCGATGGTTTCGAATGCATGTGAATACATCCAGGATCTCTCGCTGATGCGGTGAGCCGTAGCGGATGCCATTTGTGGCAAGCACCGGCAGACGAAAGATCTCCGCAAGCGCGATAGCCTGCTGGTTGATCGCTTCTTCTGCGCGATTGTAGTGGCGCTGGAGTTCGACGTACACATGCTCGCGGCCAAAGATGTCGATTAATCCCTCGAGTGTCGGGCAGCCATTGTTGTTCGAAATGGCTCTGGTCAGTGGACCATGTTCTCCCCCCGTGAGGCAGACCAGTCCGCGTGCATGTGCGGCCAATTCATCCTCTGTGATCGCGCCTTTGCCCTTCGGCGCGCGGAGCTTCATGCGTGTTATGAGGCGGCAGAGGTTTTGATAGCCTTCGCGAGTTTCCGCAAGGAGTGGATAGCGCACGCCGGTTGTGGAAGTCACTTCGGCGCCGATATGTGCTTGAATGCCGGCTTTTTTAGCCGCGAGATGGAATCGCGGCGCACCGTAAACACCATCGCGATCGAGGAGTGCCATTGCGGGCAATTCATAAGTCGCGCACGCGCCGGCGAATTCTTCGGGCAACGCGGCGCCTTCAAGGAAGCTGAAGGCGGAGGCAGCATGCAGTTCAACGTAAGGCGCGCTCAATCGTAGACTCCTTGGGCATACCAGCGGTCCAGGTGAACGTCATAGTAAATGCGGTAGAGCGTGTCAGCGACCTCGATGTCCCACTCTTCGCGATCCCACATGTTGGGACGCCACCAGTCGCCGGATGTGTGCCATGGCCCGCACGCGGTGTCCACCGGGCCATGCACGCCATGGAAAGCAATCCAGGTGGGGATTTGATTTCGCAGTTGGACCGTGGCTTCGTGCGGTGGCCGAAAGAGGCGGAGGGTGAGGGAAATAGCCGGTGTGGGATGAATGATCGGGGAGGCCGAAGTCGCTTCCTTGGAACCTGCACTTGGGTTCAGAAATTTGAAATTGGTCAAATCCTGCATCTCAGATCCGAAATCCGAAATCTCTGATTGGACTCGTCCAGACCGCCAAGAGGCGCCGAACCGACGCTCAGGCCGTTCAATTTGCGATTTCGGATTTCGGATCTGAGATGCAGGATTTGTCCAATTTCGAAATGTCTCCGATCGATTGGATTCGCTCACGCCGAATCTCTTCATTGAAAACGCATCCGGCCGGTGCGTATCAAGAATCTCCGGCGATCCGACATTCTCCTCACCCACCACTGCTTTCAATCGCGCGAGTGTCACTTCCAATTTCTCCGGCTCCGGCGACAGCGGTACGAACAAGCCGTTCTGCACGACACGAGGCTCTGCTGGGATCGCTTCCACCTCGACTCGTCTAATCGCGATACCCGGCGGGTGCGCTTCGAGATCGAGGATGAACAGTTTCGTCATCAGTCTCGAATTACGCACCGGAAGAGGAAGATTCAAAATCCGGACGTAGCTCCCCAACGCCAGACGTACTTCCTGCGTGGCCAGATTTCGCGATCGCATGCGCAAGCAGATTTGG
>QHXA01000447.1:446-1170 GCA_003222755.1 Acidobacteriota bacterium | reverse complement strand
AAATGTCAGCGGCTCGATCGCGATGAGTTCATAATCGAGTTCCATCACTTCGACGAATCGTAATGCCTCAACATGCGGGACGATCGGCCGCTCCCGCCCGCCTTGCGCGAGCTTGTGAAGTTGTACGCCTTCCTGTCCGAGCCGTTCGGATACTTGCTCGGCCGGGAGTTTCGCGAATGCGCCTAACGTGCGGATACCCCATCGTTGGAGCGTTTCCAAAATTTCCGGAGATGGATTGAGGACCCCAAGCGGCAGATCGCGAAATCGCGCGGCCTCCGTTCCGCGCTGAATGACCGTTACCCCGTCGAAACCACGCGCCGCGCAGATTGCCGCATCCGCATTCGATGCTAATGCGACATTCGCCGGGAGGCCGCGCGTGCGCGCCTGCTCTCGAATCTGTTCCGCGATTTCCGCATATCCGCCGAACAGCCGCTCCAATCCTTCGACATCAAAGACGACCGTTCCAGCGCCCGTGTTTTCCACGCGAGGCGAGAACGTGCTCGCACACTCGAGTAGTGCGGCGGCGGTATCACCGGACGCATTCGGAATGTAGATGCATGCGAACATGGGAGTTGACCCCGAATTTCCCTCTGCGGGAGCGGACAACGTCGATATTCAAATTCAAGCCGTCCAGGATCGTTGACCATTTAGCGCCGCGCATTTCCATTCGCAGCACCAGCGCGGCGGCCGATTTGACGATGCTTTCAGGACTCATGACGAGAAG
>QHXA01000447.1:0-352 GCA_003222755.1 Acidobacteriota bacterium | reverse complement strand
TCAAATTCATCACAACCCGGCCGAACCCGCCGCCCTGAAGCAATAAATCTGTGGATTTCAAAATTTGATCGAGTTTATGGCAGCGTACCCACAACAATCGCTTCAATGCCAAACCACCTGCCGCCGCGGACTTCGGATCGAATGCATCATTGCCATCAACAAGCGCGCACACTTCACCATTTGCAGTTGCTTCCACAAGGATTGAAACCATCGTCGAGGTACGGCCGGAAGAGGGAGCCCCAAAAATTTCAGTGATGGCGCCGCGAGGTAGTCCTCCCGTCAATGCATCGAGAGGTAGAATTCCAGTTGAAACACTTTCAAAGACACGCCGCTCGGGATCGGTAAAAGGTGA
>QHXA01000446.1:2370-6377 GCA_003222755.1 Acidobacteriota bacterium | reverse complement strand
CGATACGCACGGTTTGTGTAGCCGTGATGGTGATGCCCGTGCGCACAAACTTCTTGAATCCGGGAAGTGTCACGGTAATTTCATAAGTGCCGGCAGGCAATTGCGGCAGAGTGTAATTGCCGGTTTCCGAGCTGCCTGCGGTGTAGACCAAACCCGTGCCCGTGTTTTTCGCTTCAACCGTTGCCCCGGGAATCACAGCGCCGCTCGCGTCCAAGACGGTGCCCGTGATCGTTCCACGGTCGGTCTGCGCGAATGCGGCGAAAGACCATATAAGTAGACACACGACTACCAACAGTAAATGCAATCTCATCGTCTTCTTCTCTCCTTGGCAAGGGGTGAAACAGCCACCTTCTATCTCAAAGGGAGTCGGCAAAGAAGTGGGGGTGAAATCCTCTGCCGACCATCAGCTCGTCGGACAATTTAATGATGCGGACTCTATCGTCAACTGCCGTGCGAAGGCAATAGAAACGCGTTAGATTTCAAAACTTTTACCTTTGATGTTGCCATCCCGGAATTATTTCCGAATTACCAAATCGAATTGAGTGGCGTTGCCGCCACATTGTGTGTAGCCGAGTCGGAGAAGTTGAAGGCGCAGGCCCCATTCCGGATGCGCAGGCGATGGGTATTTCGATAGCGCTGTAAGTCCGGCCCTCAGACCGCTCGGATTCAGATTCATCTTAGCCATTGCGCACGCGGCCCACGCGTCGGCACGTAACTCCGGGTTCCACTTGCCCATCATCCAGGGAGCGGGTGACGTCACATCAATCGCATGCCCGACTTCGTGCGCCATCAATGCGAGGATGCCGCCGTCGCCGAAGGCTTCGTAAACGGTCGTGAAGAATTCCGGCTTGTATACGATCTTGGCGCGAGAAGAATCTTCGATTATCAACACCGCATTCGGCGCGGTTGGATTGCGAAACATTGCAATCGTCGGACAGTGTGGCCGGCATGCGGAAACCAATGCGCCGTTCACCTGTCCAGCGAGTTGCATTGCGTCGGCACTAGGCCGTTGATCGGAGTATGCGTTGTATGCAGCGTTCGGAGAGCCCAATGTACATACAATCTGAACCGCTGCCAGTAAGAATTTCAGCATTAAGTTCTCAGAACGTGCGATGCCGGCGCCCAAGCACCTCGCGCAATGTTTCCATATGCTCGCCGGTTCCTGCCAACAAATCTTCAGGAAACTGCCGATGCGACAAAATCTCGCGATAAAGATCGGCAGCCATCACGGAATTCAGGCCCCAACCTGCGATGTACTGCAGCCGCATGTTCAGGTCGCGATTGATTGGAGCATCCGTGAGCATCGGCGCTAAATCGGAAGCCTTGCCGGCGTATGTCGCCAGTAGCTCCGTCGCCGAATGGAATTGCGATAGCACCAAGAATTGCGCCGGCTGTATTCGCGGCGTAGATCTTACCCGACAGGCGTGCTGGGTCTTCTCCTTCGGTGCCCACGCCCGCCAAAGCCAGCGGGAAGCTTGCGCCCCAAAGCAATGTCGCGGGAAAGATGGTGCGGATGCATCGCACGATATCGAGATCGAAAGTAAACCACGGGTTCATCGACAGCCACGGGTCTACGGGCCAGAACGGCAACGATTGACTCAATGTATATGCCGCTCCAGCGATCGCCGCGCCAAGAAGAATCTGGCTGCCGGCCAACGCTAATCGGAGCGTAGGAAATATAAGAGTCTCCGGTATGGGAACACCCGGCCCAGAGGGCGTCACACTGGGGGTCTTATGTCGACCTGTCCGTAGCCACAGGCCGGGAGCGCGGTGGACTTACGCCAAGATTCCGGGCGGGCGATGGATTCAAGCAATATCGGCTGGGGCGGAGACAGGCCTATCTCGCAGTGTTGTGACGCCGAGGTTCAGAACGAGTCCATGTGGCAGTTGAAGTCGGAGACCGCGGGCGCGAGCGGCGGGGCGCGGGAAGGCAGGCCCAGACTCCGCTATGAGCGCAATCGTTCTTCCAGATACTGCTCGAGTGCGTCGATTCCGATGCGGTCCTGGAGCATGCTGTCGCGATGGCGCACGGTCACCTGATGGTCTTCAAGCGACTGGTGATCCACAGTGACGCAGAACGGCGTGCCGATCTCATCCTGCCGCGCGTAGCATTTGCCGATGTTGCCGCTGTCGTCGAAGAGTGAGCGAAGCTTTCCGGTGGATTGGAGGTCCTGCTTGATGCGTTTGGCCAAATCGACCATGTCCGGTCTGTTGCGCGCGAGAGGAATCACAGCGACCTTGACAGGCGCAAGATCGGGGTGCAGATGCAGGACGGTTCGCTCCTTGCCGCTTTCCAGTTTTTGATCTTCGTAAGCGTCCATTAAGAATGACAACACGATTCGATCCACGCCACCTGACGGCTCTATGACGTAAGGTATGAGGTGCGTGTTGGTCGCCTGATCGAAGTAAGTCTGTTTCAAGACGGCGTGTTCATTTGCGATGAATGAGCCATCTTTAAAGACGGTCCTGCCGCCTTTCGTGTGACACGTCAGGTCATAATCGGTTCGGTTCGCGATGCCCTCAACTTCATCGAATTGCTTGGCTTCATCTTCACGCTCAGGAAAAAAGCGATAAAGGAGATCCGTGGTTGCTTTCGCGTAGTGGGCGAGTTCTTCAGGTTGTTGAACGTATTCTTTCAAGTTCTCACGGCGAATCCCGTACTGGTGATACCAGGCGACGCGATCCGCAATCCAGCGCTGATGCCAATCCTCATCAGTGCCCGGCATGACAAAAAATTCAATCTCCATCTGCTCGAACTCGCGCACACGGAAGATGAAATTCTTCGGCGTGATCTCGTTGCGGTATGCCTTTCCAATCTGAGCGATACCGAAAGGCAGTTTTCGATTCGTTGAATCCAGAACGTTCTTGAAGTTTACGAAGATGCCCTGAGCTGTTTCGGGTCGAAGGTACGCGATGTTTTCTTCACTCTCGATCGGCCCGACGGTCGTCTTGAACATCAGGTTGAACGGCCGCGGTTCGGTCAGATTGTGCGTGCCGCCTTCGGGACACTTCTCGTTTGGCTCGATTTGGTCGGCGCGAAACCGCTTCTTGCATTTGCGGCAATCGACGAGAGGATCGGAGAATGTTGCTTCGTGGCCGGAGTATCGCAGGACTGCCCGGTTCATCAGAATCGCGGCATCCAACCCTTCAATGTCGTCGCGCTCGTATACGTTAGCGCGCCACCATGCGCGTTTGACGTTGTTCTTGAGCTCAACGCCCATCGGACCGTAATCCCACGTGCCTTGGAGACCCCCATACAGCTCGCTGCCCTGGAACAGAAACCCGCGTCGCTTGCAGAGTGAGACAACCTTGTCGATCGAGGTCCCGGCCATGAATTCTCCTTAACGGCTTTAAACGCGGGATAAACCACGAACCTGTGAATAAATTGACGGCGGCGTGAAGCCCCCTCCTCGTCTGAGGACGGGACTTTTTCAGCGCGACCGCCAATTTTCACAGCTTCCACGCGACTACATACCTGGCGGGCTTCGGCCCGCGTTATCGTCCGAGCTTGATCTTCAGCTCGGCGCTGTAAAGCATCGTGCGGTCATTGTCGCGGGCAGCCCATTTCATGAGGGTCTTCACGTTCCGCTCGACGCGACCTTCGAACACAGTTCGGCCATTCGCGACAACTTTAACGGGCTGACTGAAATCAAACGTATCGGGCGAGAGCAGAAGCGTGAACACGGCCACGCCTCGAGTGGTGGCTTGGATAGTATTTCCAGTGCGCACCAGATCGACGCGGCCCGGGCGCTTTGGACGGCTGAAGAGGCGGAACGAAGGAGCAATTGTGCCGGATGGGACGTCCGGATCACGCATTAGATTCAGATCCGTCATGGATGACTGCGCGTCATCACTCTGCGCGCCCAGTTCGTCGATGAAGAGCCAGTGCGCTCGATTGCGTTCCAGGTTGGCGGTTTCCCATATTAGCTGATGCGGATGCGGCTCACGTGGATGATCCGCCACAAATTTTTCGAACGTGTCTTTAAGGTCGGGCCACCATGCGGTGT
>QHXA01000446.1:0-2196 GCA_003222755.1 Acidobacteriota bacterium | reverse complement strand
CATGATGAATCCGTTCAGCGGCAGGAAGCTCGCGTAAGGCGTTGTATCGCGCATACCGACGTAGTACGCGCCGGTTCCGCCGTCCGAAACGCCGGCGACGACCACGCGGTTCTCATCGACGTTGTATGAGCGTTTGAGTGAGTCCGTAATCGCGGCCAAATTCAGGACCTGATCGTCGCTCCACCAGGGAGCAGCGTTCCAGGCATAAGGCACCACGTAGATTTGTTCCGCGCCTGGAAGGGGGGACTCACCGGTTCCTCGCGGTTGATTGTTCTCGCGCCCGCCAACGCCGCCGTGGAGTTGAAACCGAACCTGGTATCGTTTGGCGGGGTCGTAGTCTGCCGGAACATTCACCGCGTAGAAATGCTCGATTCCATCCTTCGTCTTATTGCTGAGTTTTACGATTCCGGTCTTCTGCGGGCTGTAGTTGCGACCAATGCTCAACCGGCGGTATGCCTCATCGAAGGTCACGCCGGACTTTAGAACGTCATCAACGAAGCGCTCAGCCTCTTCCGGAGAATTTGCAGACCAGAACTTCTGAAACGCCGTGTCGATGCGGTTGGTGGGGCTTTGCGCACGCGCGCCAGAGAACACCACAACCGACACAATTACGGCAACCGCGACGGCGAGTCTTTTAGCAGCCATGGCGAAGTATATTATTACTTATTACTCCACTCGAAGCGATTGAGTTGCGCGTAACTGTTCGTGTACCCCATGCGCAGTTGCAATTCACCAGTTCTTCTCCCGGTATGGACCAGTTTGTCTTTGTTGAAGCACTCATTCATGGCCTCCTTTAGTGAGAAATTCTCGCACATCTGACAGTGTTGGGATTCCCCGCCGGGCGCCGATGCGCATACACTTCATCGCGGCCACTGCGTGCGCGAAGCGAATCACGTCTTCTAAACTCCAGTTCTGAAGCAGACCATAAATGAACGCGCCGTGGAAGACGTCACCGGCGCCAGTCGTATCGGCAACAGGGACCTTGAATGCGGAGGATTGCATCAATTTGCCGCGGTTCAAGAACAGAGCGCCCTCCGCGCCGCGGGTAATTCCGACGACGGGGCAGCCGTAGCGATCGGCAATTTCCCAAGGGTCCTCAGCGAAATCGCAGCTGGCAATGAGGTAATCGACGAGGCGGAGAAGGTCATTAGTAGAATCGTCATAGATCTCGTCGATGTCGATGACGATCGGCATCCCCGCATCTCGGGCCCAACGTGCAGCCTGAAGCGCTGCAGCCGAGTCGCAGCCGTCCAGATGGAGAATTTTTCCGCTTGTGATCTGCTCGCGCTGCAGCTCATCGGGCGGATACTGTAACGCCGGATCCCGCCGCCACAGTATCGTTCGTTCCCCGATGCCTTCTTCTATAAGAATGATGGCGATTTGACTGGCAGTTCCTTCAACTTCGCGGACATTAACTTCGAGATTCTCTTCGCGCAGGCTGGCCAGTTGAGCCTTGCCCCAACTATCGGTTCCGACGGATCCGATGTAGCGTGCCGTCAGTCCGAGTCTCGCGCACGTTGTGAGGGCGGTCGCCACTTGTCCACCGGGCTCGACCCGCACTTGACGCATGGCAATCTTAGTATTCGGCCGCGGGAAAGCGGGTACGACACAGATCGTGTCCATCGCATTTAGCCCGAGGCCGACAACATCAACTGTGTTATTTTTCAAGGTCGCATTGTTTGGTAATTCGGGGTCAGACGTCTAAATCACCCAATTACATGAACGTCCTTGAAACCGTAATTGGGTGATTTAGACGTCTGACCCCGAATTACCCAAATTCAGTATGGCTCTTCACCAGAGCGATTCGATTATATTGAAGACATACCCGCTCGGAGAGGCCGATCGGATCGTCGCATTTTTCAGCCGCGATTTTGGGAAACTGCGAGGTGTCGCGAACGGCGCGCGCAAGATGAAAAACCGCTTTGGCGCGTCACTGGAGCCGCTGGCTCATTCCCGAATCCAGTTTTTCGAAAAGGAAAACAGGGAACTGGTGCGAATCCAGTCGGCGGACCTGCTGGACTCGCCGATGAAGCTCTTCCAGGATTACGACCGCGCTGTCTGCGCCGGTCATGTGGTGGAGTTGGTGGATCGGTTTTTGCCGGAGCATGAGCCGCAGGACACGGTCTTCCGGCTTGTCCGAATGACGGTGCGCGCTCTGGAGCAAGGCTGTCCGCTCGAGTTTGCGGCGTGCTACTT
>QHXA01000441.1:5966-6406 GCA_003222755.1 Acidobacteriota bacterium | reverse complement strand
CCGGGGTATTCAATATGAGGGAGCTGGTGGCCTCCGACGTCAGCGACCGCCTCGGAAGGCATGAAGCTCTTGCCGTTCAGTTGTTCGTATAGTTCCGTTCCCGGATAGGCATGAGCAATTGAAACCTGAATGGTCTCTGCGTCGATTTCCTTCGCGAAATTGATCGTGCGCTGGATCGTCTCTTTCGTCTCTCCCGGAAGTCCGATGATGAAATCGCCGTGGATTCGAATACCCACTTTCTTGCAGTTCTTTGCAAACGCGCGTGCCTGCTCGACCGTTGCGCCCTTTTTGATGTTCTTGAGGATCTGCGGATCACCGGACTCAAAACCTACGATGAAGAGCCGGGCTCCCGCGTCGGCCATGGCTTTCAGCGTTTCGTAGTCGCTGTTCACGCGCGCCGTGCACGACCACCGAAAGCCCAGGGGTTTGAGTTTTGCGCA
>QHXA01000441.1:5393-5903 GCA_003222755.1 Acidobacteriota bacterium | reverse complement strand
AGGCGAATAGCCTGCCGGACTTCTCGCGCAACATTCTCACTGGAACGGACCCGCCATGCATGTCCCGAGAGCGTTTGCGGCCACAAACAAAACGTGCAAAGCGCGGGACAGCCGCGGGACGTGTAAAAGGCTACGTAAGGATGGAGCAAAAATGGGACGTTGTACTTCTCGATCGTGAGGTCGCGTTTGTAAACTTCCGTCGCGAAGGGCAGCCTGTCCAGATCGGGTGTCTCGAGTTGAGGACGCGCGGGATTCAAATGAATGCCACCATTCTGCCGATAACCCGCGCCAGGAATCTGACTGAGCGGCTTGCCTTGCGCATACTCCACGACGGAATGATCGAATTCTCCGGTGATGATGAAATCAATCTCAGGGGTGGTCCGCAAGCAGTCCGGTTTGAGCTGCACGTGCGGCCCTACGAATGCGATCTTCAGGTCCGATTTCGCTTCCTTGATTTTGCGGGCGAGTGCGACATCGTTATCGAATCCGACGGTAGATGTGAACAAAACG
>QHXA01000441.1:0-5329 GCA_003222755.1 Acidobacteriota bacterium | reverse complement strand
AAGCGGCTGCCAGGCAGCATGCCGGCCGGGTAACTCAGCCAGACGGGATACCAGTAGGACTCAATCTCACGAGTGGCGGGCCACCGCGAGCTGGCTCCGCCATCGAACTTGGGGAAGCTTGGAGGATTCAACAGGAGCGTTTTCATTACGGAAACCAAAAATTACCTCCTAATCGCACAAGGTCATTGCAATAACTGGCCGATATCGCCAGTCGTGTTCATTAACTCCAATTGCGCCTTTTGCCGCTCGTAGTCGCTATCCAGAAAGGCAAGCCATCTCTCGTTCTCTTCGATCCTTGCTCTTTCGACATCACGCAGATTCGTTTTGCCCTCCTCAAATCTGGCCTGAAGCAGCTGCAGGTTTTCTTGCGCTAATTTCAACTCCAACCGAGCGACCTCGCGCGCGGCATTGAGCTCGCGTACGCGTTGGTATTTGTTGGAAAGATCGATCTCCACGTTTTGGCGCTTGTTCTTCACAGTCACTTCAGCAGCGGTTAACTCGCTCCTTGCGAGAGCGATGTTTGCACTCCGTTGGGATGCCACGATAGGTATCCGAACCTGAACACCAATATTAAAGTTGTTGCGTTCGAATTTTTGAAAGAACTGCTGGAAGTTGTTGAATTTTGCAAACAGGCCGTATTGGCCAACCAGATCGACGGTAGGCCATTTTGAGCCGATCTCTCCCTCCAGACGCCGCTCGCGCGCCCGCCGCTCATATTCTGCTTGCCGGATGTCGAGACTGTTTTCCAGTGCACGAGCGGCCAGATCTCGTTCGGCTTGGTTTTCGTTAAATGCCAGGGTTACCGGCTCAATCTCGATTCTCCGTTCTGCGGGAATGCCCATTAGCGCCGCCAACCGGCGCTCGAGCACACGCTGCCGGCTCTCGAGCTGGACAACTTTTTGCTCGGTGCGGGCCTCCGCGAGTTCTGCGCGCGTCACTTCGATCGGCAGTTCCAGTCCTTCAGTGACCCTTTGACGCGTGAAGTTGAGAATGCTGGTGTTGCTTTGCCGTTCGTTCCTCATCAGCTCCAGTGAATGCCGGACCTTTGCCAGTTCCAGGTACCCGGAGCTGGTCTCGAGCATCACCGCATTGCGCGTTTTCTCGAGATCGAGGCGTTGTGCCTCGCTTCGCTCAGAGGCTGCACGCGCCTGTCCGGTTAGAGGCGGATTAAATAACGTTTGGACATACGACAAATTCACTATCGATGGGGCAGCGCCGGAAACGGTCTGTGGAAATCCGTGCGTGTATGCCGCCCCAGATCCGGTGTACAAATTTGGCTTGAACGCGGCGCGGTTGACGTCAACGGCGTTCCTGGAGACATCGTACTGGACTTGCGCCAGGGCCACTTCATGGCTGTTCTGTAGTGCTCGTTCCACGGCTTGCTTCAGGTTGATAGATTCGAGATCTTGTGCTGCCAGCATGACGGGCATAAGAATCCATGTCGCCGGCAAGGTGCGATTTATCCATCGGGTTCTATTCATATCGCAGTGCTTCGGTTGGTTGTAGTTTCGCCGCCCGGCTGGCCGGCAAGTATCCAAAGATGATACCGGTCGCGCACGACACGACAAAGGCTGCAACGATGGAAAGGCCGGAAATCGGAATCCTCATGCCCTCGGGCAGCAGCGGCCGCACCATGAATGGAATGGCTAGCGCGATCAGAATTCCCAGAATTGCTCCAAGCCCGCTGATGATCAAAGCTTCCAGAAGAAATTGGTAAAGGATCTGACGTCTCAGCGCGCCGGTCGCCTTGCGAACGCCGATTTCACGCGTTCGCTGGGTGACTGTGACCAGCATGATATTCATTATCCCCACGCCACTGATCACGAGTGTGACGGATCCCACCGCAAGCAGCACCATCATTACCGCAAATGAAATGTTGCGAGCCGCTTCGAGGATCGCTCCGAGATTCTGAACTTCATAGCGAGCGCCCGCGCGGTGGCGGGCTCGCAGCAGGTCTGAGACCTGTTTTGTGACCGAAGGCACGGCGTCCGAAGTGGCCGCCTGCGCGTACAGGACTTTCACTGAATCCGTTCCGGCATAGCTCCTCAGCAGACCAAAGGGAACGATCACGGACTCCCGTGCGATCTCCGACTGACCAAAGGTCGCGACCCGCTCCTTAAAGACCCCGATAATCGTGAATCGGAGTTCGCCAACTCGAATGTCTTGTCCTACGGGATTCACGCCTGGAAAAACGGTACGAGCGAGATCTTCGCTCAGCAGGCAGACCTTACTGCGCGATTCCATGTCGCCGGCATCGAAATAACGGCCACTCAGCACAATAAGATTGCGGATTTTTTGAAAATCCTCGGTGACCGCAACCAACGTGACCGGCCGCTCGACGCCCTGAGCAATGACGGCCATCTGCTGATCATGTGTCCCTGCCACAGACTGCACCTCAGGAATTTCACGGCGCACGGCGGCTAGATCGGAAAGCGTCAATTCATCCGCAAGCGTGGCGCTCTGAGCACCCGTGCGGATCAACTCGGCGTAAACGAGGTTCGACCCGACGCCCTCGATCTGCGCAAGGATGTACTGCCGGCCCACCAGTGAAATGGTGACGACCAACACGATGCAGGCACTGCCGATCACGACGCCCAACATCGTCAAGAACGCTTTGACCTTGTTCGCGCGCAACGAATCGATCGCAACTTCCCAGATTTCGGCGCCTGGCATTCAGTTCAGGCCTCTTGCGGCTATTTTCCCGCTCGCAGCCATTTTCTCGCGGCATTGTGAGAAGGGTAGTCGCTCCTCAGGGGTACATTGGCAATGTAGGACGTTAGTAGTTTTTCGGCGGCCGGTAGGTCCGTGCCCCGCAAAATGAGAACAACCGCACGGTAGAAATCCAGGCGGGGATCTCGCGGATTCACGCGGCTGGCATCGCCGAGAACCCGGTCGAGATTATTTGCATCTTTGCGATCGGCGAAAAACTCCGCCACTTCCATGTACGGCTCAATCCGTGATGGATGTTGATCGAGAACAGCCAGATACTCTGCCTGAGCATCTTTCCATTTCTTCTGTGCAGAAAAAAACGCAGCTTGGGCTAAGTGACCCTCCAGTGAGTCGAGTTGAGATATCGCCTGGACTTGTTCCTTCGCCTGATTCTTGTCGCCGCCGACGATCCATGGCGCTTCTGCTAAAAACTGCATCAGATCGCGGCGTGCTTCGATACTTCGAGGCGCGAGCCGAACAGCGGCTTCAAACGCCTGCTTCACTCTCCGAGCGAGAAAGAAGCTGTGACTTTCCTCGGCCCTTGCGCCGTAAGCGCGGCCGAGCCACCGCTGGTACTCCGCATTGTTCGGGGCCAGCTTGACTGCGGTTTCGGCATGCTCGATCGCGTTGTCGTACTTGCCCTGCTCGTAATACGAACGGGCGAGCCAGTAATGAACAGAGGGATCTTGTGGCGCCAGATCAAGCGCAGCCGTGAGCCTCTGCACGGCATCAGCGTATCTGCCCGCATCAAAATCGGACCGCGCAGTTTGAACCGATTGTTCCTCGGCCGGCCTGGCCGGCGAGGGATTCAGAAGCAGCAACATCAACAAAACGCTGAACATAATTTTGTTTTACTGTAGGGGCGGTCTATGATCGCCCATTATTTTGAGGTTCGACAACCATTCCATCCCGCAATTCAGAACCGCCCGGAACAGCAACCAAATCGTTTTCAGTGATCCCACTCAGAACTTCGTAGTGCGTGGAATTAGACGTTCCGACAGCGATTTTTTGTCTTCGAAGCCGCCCTTGCTCGACAACAAATACGAAATGCTCGTTCGCCTCGTTACGGACGGCGCTCCGGAGAACAGTCAACGCGTTATCGCGCTCAGCCGTGCGGATGCGGACGTCGACGTTCGTATTCGGCAATAACTCCGACTCCGAATCGCCCACCGAGCACAGCACTTCGCCTACATTTCGCGAGCCCCGTGCGACGATTGTGTTTGGAAGTTGCTCAACCTGTCCGGTCCAGACGCGATTCGGCAAACCATTCCAAGTAATTTCGACGGGTTGTCCATCCTTAAGTAATCCGAGCTCAGGCTCGTGCCCGGACGCGGATGCGTGTCAGATCGGCCATTTCCGCAAGGACATCGCCTGTATGCACGAAGGATTCGGCCCGGGCAGGCAGCGAAAAAACTGTTCCCTGGACTGGGGCCGTCACACGAGCGGAGTTCAGCTTTTCCTGAAGCGAGCGCATCGACTGCCGGGCTTCTTCGGCCCGGAGTCCGGCCCGTTCCCCCTGAAACTTTGCGCGATTAACAATTCCGTTTCTCTTTTGCTCAATCAGCCGTCTGTCCGCTTCGGCTTTCTCCAATGCAATCTTGTTCTGCTCGAGTTCCTGGCGTGTGGCCGCTTGCTTTGCATATAAACGTTCTAGCGACTCCGCCTCACGCCGGAGCCGTGCGATTTCGGCTTCCGTCTTCGCAAGATCATTTTGGAGCTGAGCCAATTCCTCCGGTGAACCGCCGCCGGCCGCGGTTCTGCGTTCGTCCTCGGCGGCGACCAGTTCTCCTTTCACCCGCGCGAGGTCACTTTCCAGGTCTTGCGCATCGAGTGTCATCAAAATCTGTCCGCGCCTGACTGTGTCTCCCTGTTTGATTAAAACGCGTTTGACGAACGTCGTCAGTTGCGACTGGATCACGAATGGCTCGACGGGTTCCACTTTGCCATTGCTGGAAATCCACGAAGTCAGATTCTGACGGACCGGACGAGTCGTGGAAATGCTCACCCGGCCGCTGCGCCCACAGGACACGACAATGAGAGCCGTCCAGGCAAGCAAAAGGAGGACCTTTTTGGGGAAGATCAGCACCATGGGGACCGGTTATTCTAACACGCCGGAATTTGTCCAGGCTGCCGTGAACTCCAGGCCGGAGTCTTTCCATCGTGGAAGCCAGAATTCCAACGCGCTCAGCATATGATTCCGATCGGCATTAGACGCGCGATGATCTCCATCGTGACAGAGCAAAATATCCCCGCGGCGCACATGCCGGAGCCGGCGGCTAACCCGGTCCCACGGCTGCGGCGTCCAGTCTCGGGCGGAAACCGACCACATCACGACCTTCGATAAACCGGCTTTGCGAGCGGCTGAATAAAATTGCGGTCCGCGAAACCCGAATGGCGGGCGTACACACGCGCTTCGGCCGCCGGTGGCTTTGAAGATGGCGTCCTCGCAGCGCGCCAACTCATCCACGATTTGCCGTGACGTGAAAAACAACGTGTTCGGGTGGGCGTACGTATGGTTTCCGATGACGTGATTCTTCTCGGCTATTTCCGCCGCCAGCCCAGGATTTTGATCGACGTATTTTCCCAGAACGAAAAATGTTGCACGGATGCCGTGCCGTTC
>QHXA01000440.1 GCA_003222755.1 Acidobacteriota bacterium | reverse complement strand
GCCTTCTGTAGCGGCGGTCTATGACCGCCGGCGATGTTGCAATTCGCCACTACAGTTCAAAAGGTTCCGTTCTGTTATAATCCGCCGCAACAAACGGTAGATTCCATGGACACCGAGCGCACAGGCGGAGAACGTGACCAAAGCAAGACCACGCAAGCAGGACTCGTTGCCGACGAGCACCTGGGGCCATACCGCATTGAAGCTCCGCTAGGTGCCGGCGGAATGGGCGAGGTCTACCGAGCCTTCGACACCCGCTTGCACCGGACCGTCGCCATCAAGATTCTGCCTCGCGACAAGTTTGCAGATCCCGAACGCAAGCGCCGATTCCTGCAAGAAGCGCGAGCCGCGTCGGCACTAACTCACCCGAATATTGTTACGCTCCACGACATCTGCAATGACCGTGAAATCGATTTTTTAGTACTCGAGTATGTGCCAGGGCAGACGTTGGACCGGCTGATTCCAGCCAAAGGCATGCCCCTCGCGGCGACGCTCGAATATGGGCTGCAAATCGCAAACGCACTGGCAGCGGCACACGCGGCCGGCATAGTCCATCGTGACATCAAGCCGGGCAACGTGATCGTAACGCCGGAATCGCAGGTTAAAGTTCTGGATTTCGGATTGGCGAAGTTGGCGGAACACGCGAGCATCGGTCCGGAGAGCGAAACACGGACATCCGAGCCATCGCTCACTCACGAAGGAATCGTGATGGGCACTCCTGCTTATATGTCGCCAGAACAGGCGCGAGGGGAAAAGGTAGATGCCCGGACAGACCTGTTTTCTTTCGGGGCAGTGCTATACGAGATGGCAACAGGCCGGCGGGCTTTCTCGAAAACTCTGGACTGGACGCTACCGCCACCCGCGAGTGTAAATCCCGAACTCGACCGAATCATTTTCAAGCTGCTCGAGCCGGCCACCGAGCTGCGATACCAAACGGCAGCCGACGTTGCCGCCGATTTAAAGCGTCTGCAGCGGGTCTTGGAGTCGAAGGGAACATCGCGTGGGCGTTGGGTAGCGGCAGTGTCGGTATTTATTTTAGCCGCAATCCTCGCGGCGGCGGTCATTTGGGTCGGCGCCGGTCGAGCGCACAGGCGGAGAACGTGACCAAAGCAAGACCACGCAAGCAGGACTCGTTGCCGACGAGCACCTGGGGCCATACCGCATTGAAGCTCCGCTAGGTGCCGGCGGAATGGGCGAGGTCTACGTCAAGATACTGCCCGACGGCGAACCCGTGCAGCTCACGCGAGACAAAGTTCCGAAAATGAGTCCGGTGTTTTCCCCCGACGGCTCGCGGATCGCGTACACGGTAAGACCCGGGGACGGAAAACCATGGGACACGTGGGTGGTGCAGGTCTTGGGCGGAG
Source organism: Acidobacteriota bacterium (assembly GCA_003222755.1). Lineage (GTDB taxonomy): Bacteria > Acidobacteriota > Terriglobia > 20CM-2-55-15 > 20CM-2-55-15 > 20CM-2-55-15. The sequence goes on along the minus strand of QHXA01000440.1, from coordinate 4,359 downwards.
AGCCGCGCCCCTGGCTTGCAAATGCCTCTGGGCTGGTATGGACTGACAAGAAGAACGTGATGTTCTCGGAATACAAGAATCCGTTCCCGCACTTGGCCATCGTGGCCGCTGAAGAGAGCCGCACTAGAGAGCGGGACCTTTACGTACCGGCACACGAACATGCGATGGCGCACCGGTCCTACCCATCGCCAGACGGAAAATGGGCGCTCGTGGTGGAAATGGCCGCCAACGGCGATTGGTTGCCGTGCCGCCTGCTCCCGATGGACGGAGCTTCACCGGGCCGGCAGGTGGGACCAGCGGGTGCTGAGTGCACCTTTGCTGCGTGGTCGCCCGATGGGAAATGGATCTACCTGAGCTCGACCGCTGGTGGGACTTTCCACACCTGGCGCCAGCGCTTTCCCGACGGCCAGCCCGAGCAGGTCACCTCGGGTCTGACCGAGGAAGAAGGGATCGCCATGGCGCCAGATGGTCGTTCCTTCATTACTGCCGCGGCATTGAAGCAGAGTTCCGTCTGGGTGCACGACTCAAACGGCGAGCGTCAGATTTCGCTTGAGGGTTATGCCTTCCAGCCGAAATTTACCCCGGACGGAAGAAGGTTATTCTACCGGGTTCTCAAGGGCGGTTCTGTCAGCAGCGCTTTCACGGAGCGCGAGCCAACAGAGTTGTGGGTGGCGGAGTTGGAATCGGGCCGGACCGAACCATTCTTGCCGGGCTTTCCGATATTCGGAAGACTCGCCTACGATATCTCCCCGGATGGCCGGCAGGTGGTGGTATTAGCGCACGACCGCGAAGGCAAATCGCGGCTGTGGCTGGCGCCCCTTGATCGAAAGTCGCCGCCGCAGCAAATTCCGAACGTGGAGGGCGACCAGCCCATGTTCGGACCACCGGGTGAAATTTTCTTCCATGCCGTCGAGGGGAACTCCGCGTTCGCCTACCGTGTCGGTCAGGATGGGACCGGACTGCGGAAAGCTATCGAGCCGCCGGTCTTCCAGATGAAGGGCGCTTCCCCAGACGGTCGATATCTAGTGGTTTATTCGCCTTCCGGCGAAACAGTCCCCACGCTGGCTTTTCCAGTGGACGGTGGCGCTCCGATCAGGATCATCAGCCCCGGCCATGCATTCTTGAAATGGTCGCCGGAAGCGAGATCATTGCTTATAACGCCAGGACTGCTTGCGAGTGCCACAAAGTCCTATGTCATCCCTTTGCTGCCCGGCCAAGTGCTGCCGCAGTTTCCCGCGGGAGGCTTCGAATCGAACACGCAATTTTCCAAGCTTCCCGGAGCCCGCGTTATTGACTACGGCGACGTGGCGCCGGGTCCCACACTCGATGTGTACGCTTTCTCACGCGAGACGGTACAACGAAACCTCTACCGAGTGCCCGTGCGCTGACCCTCCTCAAATTGCGACCTAAACTGGTCAGAGGACTGGTCAGAATTTAGAATAAGACTCATGTTCAAAGAAAAGACTATCCCCGCGACGGAGTTCAAGGCCAAGTGCCTGGGTATTCTGGAAAACCTTGAACCGGCTGGCATCATTATCACTAAACACGGCCGGCCAATTGCTAAGGTCCTCCCGATCAGTCCGCACGGCAACGAACGATTCATTGGATCAATGAAGGGAAAGATAAGAGTGCTCGGCGATATATTTACAACCGGTATAGATTGGGATGCTGAATCTCGACACTCACATCGTGGTCGCCCTGCTAAGCGGCGAGCTAAGCATCGCTGAGTTGAGTCTTGTTACACCAGAAGCACTCGCGATCTCAGATATCGTGTTGTGGGAGTTGGCAAAGCTGGTGGAACTCCGACGGCTGGATTTTGACTTCGATGATGTGGAGTTCCGTGCCTTTCTGCGGAATAGTACGATCTTTCCGATTACTGTCGAAATCGCACGAAAGAGCACGGAATTAGATTTCATTTCAGATCCGGCGGACCAACTCATCGCCGCTACCAGTATCGTTGAACAGATCCCCTTGCTTACTCGGGATCGGAGAATTCTCAGGTCTAAGCTGGTTCCATTTCCCGACTGGAAAGAGGGTTGATGCACAGACGAGATTTTCTGCGGCGGGGGGCGATTGCAGGCTCCGCTGCCGTCGCAACGACAAATTGGAACATTCCATTCGTGCAACAGGTATTTGAACTGGAAGAATCAACGATCGCGGATTTGCAGCGCGGCATGCACGAAGGCCGCTGGACTGCCCGCATGATCACCCAGGCTTACCTGGCGCGCATTGAAGAACTAGATCAGCAAGGCCCGGCTCTTCACTCGATTCTCGAGACGAATCCCGATGCGCTTGCCATTGCCGATGAACTGGACCGCGAACGTCGCGCGAAAGGTCCGCGCGGGCCGCTGCACGGAATCCCTGTTTTGCTGAAGGACAATCTCGACACCGCGGACCGCATGACCACTACCGCCGGCTCACTGGCGTTAGAAGGATCGGTTGCCGCGCAGGATTCCACCGTTGCGAAGAGACTACGTGAAGCCGGCGCTGTTCTTCTAGCGAAGACCAATCTGAGCGAATGGGCCAACTTCCGCTCTGAGCACGGCTCGAGCGGATGGAGCGCTCGCGGGGGGCAGTGTCGCAATCCGTATGTATTGGATCGCAACCCATGCGGCTCCAGCTCCGGGTCCGGGGCGGCGACCTCGGCGAATCTCGGAACTGTTTCCATAGGCACCGAGACGGACGGTTCCATCGTTTGCCCTTCGAGTTCAAATGGTCTAGTCGGGCTCAAGCCCACGGTGGGCCTGGTCAGCCGCGTAGGCATCATTCCGATATCTCACACGCAGGACGGGGCGGGGCCGATGGTGCGGACCGTCACCGATGCCGCGATTGTGCTGAGCGCTATCGCTGGCGCCGATCCTCGCGATTCCGCCACCTCCGCAATCGCCGGACACGCGCATCCCAATTACACGAAATTTCTTGATGCCGGAGGTTTGAAAGGAGCGCGGATCGGTGTCGCGCGGCAATATTTCGAATTTCATCGCGACGTGGACACAGTCATGGAAGAAGCCCTCGTGTCTATGAAGCGGTTGGGCGCTGAGTTAATTGATCCGATTGTCGTCACGAACGACAATGCGCTCGCCGAAGCCGAGCTTCTCGTGCTGCTATACGAGTTCAAACGGAACGTAAACGGCTACCTCGCTTCGCTCGGTGTCCGAGCTCCCGTGAAGAATCTCGCAGAACTCATCAATTTCAACGAAGCCCATCGCCTGCAAGAAATGCCCTACTTTGGACAAGAGCTCTTTGTTAAAGCGGAGGCGAAAGGGCCGCTCACGTCAAAAGAGTATGTTGATGCGCTAAAAAAGTGCCGAAAGCTTTCACGCGAAAAGGGGATCGATGAAGTGATGACAAAGCACCGCCTCGATGCGATCGTCGGCCCAACCGGCGGCCCCGCATGGCTGACGGACGTGATCAACGGCGACCACATCGGCGGCGGCTGTTCGACATTGGCCGCCGTGGCGGGCTATCCTCACATCACGGTGCCCGCCGGCTACGTGCGCGACCTGCCCGTCGGCTTGAGTTTATTTGGCCGGGCCTGGAGCGAACCCGTGTTGCTCAGGCTGGCTTTCGCGTTTGAACAGGCCACCAAACACCGCCACACTCCAAAATTCCGGCCGACGTTGGACCTGTAGAGGCGGGGCATCACCTCGACGACGATCCTAAAGCCGGAACTGCGTGGTAAGCGGAAGCGAAGCATCGAGCATCGTTGCTGGCCCATGGACGCAGTGCATCCGCGGCCGCCGCGGCCGGGCTACCCAAAGGTTGGGGACTGTGTTTGCCGTTTCCATAGATGATGCGAAGCTTCACGAGATTGTGCGACGGCTCGTTGAAGCCGTAGATCCGGACCGGATTGTTATGTTTGGAAGCCGCGCACGCGGCGATGCAAGGCCGGACAGTGATCTCGACTTGCTTATTATTAAAGACTCCATTGAACCGCGCCACCGGCGAGCGATCCCGGCATATTACGCTTTGGCGGGACTCGGAATTCCCACCGATATTCTTTGGCGAACAGCCGCCGAGATCGCAGAATGGGCTCGGGTTCCGAACCATGTAACAACACGGGCAATTCGCGAGGGCAAGGTTCTTTATGAAAGAGCCAGTTGATCTGGCCCGCGCTCTTGTAACGAAGGCGGATCACGATCTGCGAATGGCTGAAATTGGTATTGAGAATGAGGCTCCACTCGACGCAGTCGCATTTCATCTGCAGCAAAGTGCGGAAAAACTCATTAAGGCTTTCTTGAATTGGAAACAAACTCAGTGCCCGAAAACACATGCTCTTGGAGCATTACTTGATCTGGCGGCGCCTCACGCAGCCGATTTGGAAACGTTCCCTACAGGGCTCCTCGGCATGGCTTCGTA
>QHXA01000439.1:2002-12631 GCA_003222755.1 Acidobacteriota bacterium | reverse complement strand
GGATCGAGAAATGCCTGTGCTTCATCTTTTTCGACGTCGCTCTGAAGGCGAATAACCGCGAGCAGCACGGTTTCCTTGTAGCTTCCGCCCCGAAAGGGCATTCCGAGAAGACGACGAACTGTACTGTGCCCGCCATCACAGCCGATTAGATAGTCGCACCGGATTTCGTCCATTTGCGATCCGTCGATCCGAACGCGCGCCGCCACACGCTCGTCGTTCTGATCCAGTGCCATCAGTTCAGTATTTCTTTCGACCATGACGCCGTGACGCACAACATGTTCTTCGAGAAGCCGCTCGGTTTCGTCCTGCGGCAATGCCAACGCGAAGGGATATGGCGAATCGAGCCGGTCGAGACCGATACGAGCGATCCGCTCTCCATCACTAAAGATATTGATCGCATGAATTTGCCGGCCGCGCCGAGAAAATCATCTGCGAGTCGCATCAGATCGAAGACCTCAATGGTGCGCGGAAGGATCGCAACGGCCCGGGACGTAATTGGCCGATCGCGCTGCTTGTCGATGACACGGCACTCAACACCGTAACGCGCAAGTTCATGTGCCATGACCAAACCGACCGGTCCGGCGCCGACGATTAAAACCCTCACAATTTCTTGGTGGCTGCGCCCTCTCTTGGGGCTGCGCGCTACCGCGCTTGCGCTTCGCGTCGGGCTGGCATTAATTACGGCTGCGGCCTGTCGGCCTTGCGCTTCGCGCGCTCCGCTCATGGCTTTTAGCGTGCACTTCACTCACCAGATTTCCGAGCGTCTAACATCTGAAGGGGATTTGTGTCATGCGATCGCGAATCGTCTTCAAGATACTTCTTATCATCCTGCTCATTTTGCTCGCCGCTCCGCTTCTGGGAGCGCTTGCCATGATGGCGAGCGGCAGCAGCATGATGGCCCAGATGCCGGACATGATGAATGGCCGGATGATGGGTTTGGCCACGATTTGGATAGCGCTGATTTTGCTGCTCATTATTGCCTTGATTGTATCGATCGGCCGGTCCATGAGCGGAGCGCGCGAAGCGCAAGGCCGACAGGCCGCAGCCGTAATTAATGCAAGCCCGGCAGGGCGCAGCCATCAAGAAAAGAACACAAAAGGCGGCAGCGAGCGGGACAAGGCGGCATGACGTGCGTCTGAGAATTCTTGGAACGCGCGGAAATATTGAGGTCTCTGCGCCAGGCCATGTCAAACATTCCGGCATTNNACGATCATTTGCTTCTTGATGTCGGCGAGAAAGAGTACCTGAAGTATCGGCCACGTTGGATCTTCATCACGCACCTCCACTCCGATCACATGGCACTGGAAGCCGGCGATATTCCGAAACGCGTTTCGATTTATGCGCCAGAGAGTTCCCGCTCAATTCCAACAGCGCAGATCGTCTCATCAAGCCCGGTCATCGTCGGCCCGTATACCGTTACGCCAGTTCCAACTATCCACAGCCAGCGCGTGAAGTCGGTTGGTTATGTTGTCCAAACCGGAGCGAAGGTTTTCTACAGCTCAGATATGGTCCGCATTGAGCCCAAGTATCATCGTCTGCTCCGAGATCTCGATCTCGTTATTACGGAAGGAAGTTTCATACGATCGAAGGGTCTGATAAGAATCGAAACCGAAACAGGCGCGCCCTTTGGACACAACGGGATTCCGGATCTGGTCGAATTCTTCAGCCAGTTTTCTCGACGTATCATCATCACCCATTTCGGCACCTGGTTCTTTAAAGACACCACAAAATCGCGAAAGAAAATCGAATCGTTTAGTCATGAGCGGCTGCGCGCGAAGCGCAAGGCCGACAGGCCGCAGCATAAACAAATGCAAGCCCGACGCGAAGCGCAACATCGCGCAGGCCCAAGAGAGGGCGCAGCCATCAAGTCAAATGGCGTTCGCGTGATTCCCGCATACGACGGCATGCCTGTCGATCTCACGGCGCTTAAGGGCGGACAGCAAACCTTTGAAGTCCAGCCTAGGTTAAGGAGAATTGGCACAGCGAGTGCTAGTTTTAATTGATTGAAGAGAGAATGACGCAGGTCGAGCAACTTGCAACTTTCATCCTAAACTTCGTTCACTGACATCTCGGGTTTTGCTTTGCGAAAGCTCAAGACGGATCAGAGATATTGCACACGGCCGCGCTTGCACTTCGCCGCCTTCGCTCGCTAGGTTCGTGGATAGGATCAGGCAACGCGCCGCGCTTCTTCTGATATCCGGACGTCCAGTTTCTGCGCTGCTCGATCAAGCGATTGTGGATGCCGCCAGATGGACTTCCAGGGATCTCCCTCTTCGATTCGCCGAAGAATGTTTTTTAAGTTGTAGCGTTGAGAGGAGAGACGCCTGTCCGATAATTCATCCCAATTGAGAGGCGTCGCCACTGGCGCTCCTGGTTTTGCTCTCAATGCGTAGGGCGCCACTGCAGTCTGCGCATATGCATTGCGCATCACGTCGATATAAACTCGACCGTGCCTCTGGTCCTTACGTGCAGCGACCGTGATTTGATCTGGATGCTGGCGGGACAATAGTTCAGCAACGTCCCGCGCAAACGCCCTCACACGATCAAATTCCATTTCTCGATTGAGCGGCAGACTCACATGAAGTCCCCGAGAACCGGTCGTCATCGGAAAAGCCTTCAGGCCGAGAGACTCCAGCAGCTCGCGTAACGCAAATGCAGTTTGGCGGACGGGACCGAAATCATCGCCGGGTGGATCAAGATCAAATATGAGAACGTCCGGATGATTCAATTGCGGAACACGGCTGAGCCACATATGTGGCGTGATACAGGCGAGATTCGCCAGATAAACCAGGGTTGAAACATCATTGCAGACCGCGTGCGTGACCTTGCCTCCGGCCTTTTTAACGGACGCTCTCTTGATCCAATTCGGGAAATAGAACGCCACGTTCTTCTGAAAAAAGCCCTTCTCATAGATTCCATTCGGAAAGCGCTGAAGCATGAGCGGGCGATCCTTGATGTGAGGAATCATAACGTCTGCGATACGCTCGTAGTAATCGATGACCTCTTGCTTGCGAATTCCATCGTCCGGAAACAGTACCTTATCCGGTCGAGTAAGCTTGACCGCGTGTGATCCAAATCGACGTTCACTCATTTCTTGATGGCTGCGCCCTCTCTTGGGGCTGCGCGCTGTTGCGCTTGCGCTTCGCGTCGGGCTTGCATTCGCTCCACTCATGTTCGAATCTCCTTTGATTGCTGCGCTTTTCTCGAGGTTTCGCGCTATCGCGCTCACGCTTCGCGCGCGCTTGCACTTCGCCCTTCATGCGGCTTTCTTACCACCGGCGACTCTGCGGGGCCGTTGAGCAATGTCTTCTATGGTCATCCGGCTCAAAACGGAGCGTGGTTCGGCAGTGGCGATCTCGCGGCCCGTGTCAGCCTCGGAATCATTCATCTTCACGAGAAGCCAACGCGGAGGCGTTGTTCCGATCCTCGTGAGAGCATAACCTCCCTTGAGTTTCTTTCCTTCGAGCCAAATCTTGACTCGGCCCTGTCGAAGTGCGTGCTCGATTGGGACTTCCTTTCCGCTCTTTTCATTCAGATTTCGGTACGTTCCCGAATCCCAAACAATCACAGGTCCAGCGCCATACTCGCCTTCCGGAATAACACCTTCAAACTTGCCGTACTCCATCGGGTGGTCTTCCGTCGGCATGGCGAGTCTTTTGTCTTTGGGATTTGTCGATGGCCCTTTAGGTATTGCCCACGACTTCAATACACCTCCGGCTTCAATTCGAAAATCGTAATGAAGTCGAGTGGCATCGTGTTTTTGAATCACAAAGACCGGCCGTTTCTTTAGGCTTCGCGCTGTCGCGCTCGCGCTCCGCTTCGAAGGCCGTAAGCCGCGCCTACCTGACGGCTCGGATGTCTTTTTAAAGTCGCGCTTTTTGCGGTAGGTCTCCAATGGATCATTTGCTTTCATAAAACCTCTCCACTACCAGTGTAGCGTTATGCTGCTGTCCGGCTCCAACTGCCCGTATTCATTTTGGCCCCGATGCTTGCTTGCTACGCCGCTTCTCGGCATAATGCCGCGCAAATGCCGTTCGGTGTTGCGTGATCAATGGAATCGTTGCCGATTACTAGCCAGCTCGATGGACTACCTGTGACGCGCGCGCACAGGCGGGCCGCGGTAATCGTCGGCCTTAGTTTGTTTTTCGATCTGTTCGATGTTTTCCTGGCCGGAGTCTTGAGTACAGTCCTGACGGCATCCTTCGGATTGAGTCCGCAAGCTCTACCCGCTGTCCTTGGTTCCAGCTTTCTCGGAATGTTCTTTGGAGCGACATTCATGGGCGGTATCGCCGATCGGTTTGGGAGGCGCCCGGCTTTCCTGATCAATCTCGGCATCTACTCCCTGTTCACGCTACTCGGCGCCTTCAGCATGAATGCAGCGATGGTCGTGCTGACTCGTTTTTTTGCCGGCATTGGAATCGGAGCAGAGATTCCGCTCTCGGATGCTTATCTGAGCGAACTGCTCCCTGCTGCACATCGAGGCCGGCTAATGTCCTGGGCGTATACCATAGGATTCTTCGGAGTTCCCGCGGCCGGACTGCTGGCGCGCGTTCTCGTCCCGCTGCACCCGCTGGGAATCGCGGGATGGCGATGGCTCTTCGTTGCCGGGTCGTTGGGTGCAGTTGTTGTATGGCGCTTGCGGTGGCTGCTTCCGGAGTCGCCACGCTGGCTGGAGTCTGTTGGCCGTTTAGACGAGGCAGCCGACGCCGCCAATCATCTGGCCAGCGGCTCGGTTGTTGCGCCTATTGCGCACATACCGGCGAAAAGGGAATGTCTTCCCTTTCAGACTCTTTTCGACCACCAGTACCGAAAAGTCACACTCGTGCTTTCCGTCTTTCAAATTTTTCAAACCGCCGGCTACTATGGTTTCGGCACGATTGTCCCATTGGTTCTCGCCGCAAAGGGCTTTTCGGTTCTGTCGTCGTTGACATACGTGACCATCGCGTTCTTCGGGTATCCGATCGGCGCCGCGCTGTCTGTCGTCGTGGTTGAACGCATGGAACGCCGGCGTCTCATTGTCTACTCGGCGTTTTGCATGGCGGTGTTTGGACTCGGACTCGGTTATGCCCGCATGCCGGCCACGATCATGGCCCTCGGTTTCGCTTACACCGTTACAAGCAATATTTTCTCAAATGCATTCCACGTTCTTCAGGGCGAGGTCTTCCCGACTGCGCTTCGCGCCCGAGCCGCCGGATCTACGTACGGACTGAGCCGGCTCTCAAGCGCGGTCATGCCGTTTGTTCTGCTTCCGGTTCTGCAACACTACGGTCCAGATATGATGTTTGCCGTTATCGCGCTGGCCATGGCTATCGTCATGATCGACATCGGGTTCTTTGCCCCCCGAACAACAGGTCGCGCCCTCGAAGAGATCGCATCAAAGCGTAGTGTGTTACAAGAGCGGTTATGAAACGACGGACTGCATGGATATTGGTCGCCGCCGTTTGAGCTGGATTCCGGTCAAGAAACCAGATGAGAAAACTGCTTGACATAACCTTCGGCTGCGTAGTTATAAAATCAGCAGATTTGAGCTAATACCGGCTTTGCTTTCGAGAGCGCGGGCGGTCATAGACCGTCCCTACAATGCAACGCAATCAAGGTGGGAGGCGGTTTATGGTGATCCGAAATTTCTTCTTGGTGCTGGTGGGTTTCGCGCTTTGCACCCAACTAGCTTTCACGCAGGTCAACACAGCCACAATCTCCGGGACGGTGCACGATGAAAGCGGCGCGGTGCTGCCGGGCGCGAGTGTGGCGATCCAGAATCAAGACACGGGAATCTCCCGTACGGTCACAACCAGCGAGACGGGCCGCTATTCCGCTCCGGCGCTTGGCTTGGGCGTCTATCAGGTAACGGTCCAACTGCCAGGCTTTCAAAGCCAGGTTCGCTCGGGCATTAACCTGACGGTGGGCCGGGAGGCGGTCGTCGATTTTAGGCTCGCCGTGGGAGCGGTGACTCAAACCATCGAAGTCTCTGGAGAGCCGCCCCTGGTCGAGTTGACGAACGCAAACCTCGGCGGTTTGGTCGACGACCGGACCATCCGGGAGATGCCGCTTACGCTTAACAGCAGAAGCTGGGACACGTTGGCTTACACGATCCCGGGTGTCGTCAAATACGGAACCGCCGGCGGAGGCTTTAACAGCGGCTCGGGCGGCAATAAGTTTAGTGTTGCCGGCGCGCGCAGCTATTCCAACAGCTTCCTTCTCGACGGGACAGATATTAATGATTCGTCCAACTCCACGCCGGGCGGGTCGGCGGGAACCAACCTGGGCGTCGATGCGATCAAGGAATTCAAGATCGTCGCAACGACTTTCAGCGCCGAATACGGCCGGGCGTCCGGCGCGGTTGTCTCGGCGGTCACCCGAAGTGGGACCAACGAGTTGCATGGCACGCTATTCGAATTTCTACGGAACAGCGCTTTCGATGCGCGGACCATCTTCGACTTGGAAGACAGAGACGGTGACGGCAAGGCCGATCTGCCGCCCTTCCGCAGAAACCAATTTGGCGGGGTTCTGGGAGGGCCGATCAAGACGGACAAGACCTTCTTCTTCGGTGCGTACGAGGGGTTCCGGCAAGCGCGGAACGAAACCACGATTGCGGTAGTTCCGACCGTCGCGGCCAAGCGGGGAATCCTGCCATGTGCGCCCCCGGCGAACCGGGTAGGAGGAAGCGAAGCGGCACGGCTGTGCCCGAGCAGTCCTATCAACAGTAGCGGGTCCTATGGGACCTATACCGTTACGCCGAACCCGAAAATAGTTCCGTTCTTCCAGTATTATCCGGACCCGAACGGACAAATCTTCAAGAACCGCGTCACGGGCGATGACCTGTACATCGGCGAATTTGTTGGGTCGCCGAAAAACGTCATCCGGCAAGATTTCTTCATGGGCCGCATCGATCACCAGCTGACGCCTTCAACCAATCTCTTTTCCACAAGTGGTGGGCAACATCGAGGAGCAAAACCGGGCACGCCGGCAGTACGTGACGTTGCAAGGGAACACCGTTTTCACGCCAACGCTGCTCAATGCCGTCCGGTTCGCCTTCAATCGGTCGGCGCAATTCTCGGACGCGGTGGCAACGACGGATCTGGCAAGGAAGCTCACCTTCGTCCCAGGCAAGATCATTGGGACACTCACCGTCGGAGAGGAGCGCGGAACTCCCACGATCGAGGAGGTCGGATCGGACACGACCTTTCCGCGGTTCTGGGTGTATAACCTCTGGGAGTTCGGGGATGATCTGACCTTCGTGAAGAACCGCCATAACTTCAAATGGGGCGGCGTCGTCAAGCGCATCCAAAATAACAACACCGTTCAATCGGAATCGAGAGGCCAATACACCTTTCAGAACATCGAGGATCTCATCCTGGCCAAGCCGCAGCTTTTCGGCGGAGTGCCTATAGGAGAGGAGGGCTACAAAGGGATCCGGCAGACGATGCTCGGGTTCTACATGCAAGATGATTTCAAGATGAACTCGCGGCTCACCTTGAACCTCGGACTACGATGGGAGACGACTACCGACCCAAAGGAAGCGAACCACCAGATCTCGAACTTGCTCGATATTCGGAATGATAAGGAGACCGTTTATCCCGAGATCAAAGCGTTTTTCAAGACGCTGGATAAGAACTTCCAGCCTCGTGTTGGCTTTGCCTGGCAGGTGAACAGCAAAGCGACGCAGGTCGTGCGCGGCGGGTTCGGCATCTACCACGACCTGATCGTTCCGTTTGCATTCAACCAGCAAACGTCGAAGTATCCACCTTTCTTCCATCGCCTGCGCGTTCGTGATGCAAACACGCTCGCTTCGACGTTTCCAAATGCTGCGCCCTTGCTCACAGTTGCAAACGTCGCCGCCGTTCAAATGGAGCCGATCTGGCCAACCATGCCGGCCGGCACCAAGTACAACTACACCCTCGCGATCCAGCAGCAGTTGGGTCAGCGAAACGTGGTGGAAATCTCCTACGTGGGCTCTCAGGGCCGGCATCTGACGCGCTACATCCAGCTGAATTATCCGAACTACGAAATCGTGAACGGGCAGAAGTGGTATCCCGCACGGGGCACGACGGCCGCCAACTGCTTCGGGCCGACCCCGGCCACGGCATGCACTTCACTCAACATCACGCGCCGGAACCCGAATTGGGACCGGATCCGAGCGAAAACCAACGACAGCAACTCTCATTACAATGGCCTGCAAATGAAGGTGATCCGCCAGGCCACCTCGGGCGTGCAATTCACAGCCGCCTACACCTTCTCAAAGGTCATGGACCAGCAGGGCGGCCTGAACAACGGCGACAATGGGCAGAGGGATCCATCCACGAGCCTGGATCCGGACGATTCAGCACGGGAATGGGGCCGTGCCGCTCATGACGCCACGCACGTCTTCTCGTCCAGTGTCACGTATCCGTTCCCCTTCCGCTTTACTCGTCGCGCGGCGTCGGCGCTGCTCGGCGGATGGGAAGTCTCGGGTACATCCTTGGTCATGTCCGGACAGCCGCTCACCCCGCAGTTAATGTTCGATTATTCCCGAACCGGGAACTCCGGCGCTGCCGATCGGCCCGATCTGGTTCCCGGCAGAAGCTTGAACCCGACCCATGGCACTGGCTCAAACGAAACCCAGCTAGGAACTGCCGAGCACTGGTACGATCCCTATGCATTCATGCTACCGAACCCGTTGGGATTGCGCACTCCGGTTCCAGGCTTCCTCGGGAATGTGGGGAGAAACACGATCATCGGACCCCGGCTCGTGAATGTCGACTTCGCCATCTTCAAGAAGTTCAACTTCAAAGAGAATACCAATCTCACGTTCCGGACCGAATTCTTCAACGTCCTCAACCACACCAATCTCGGTCAGCCGAACTTGCAGCCGATCCTTCAAGACGGCTCCTATAATGATGCCGGAGGAAGAATTACAACGACCAGCACCCATAACCGGGAGATTCAATTCGGCCTGAAACTGGTGTTCTAGAGTGGACCTCTCTTCGGGCGGCATTAACATACTTGGTAACTATTCAGCTACGAGATCTGACCAATGTTCAATTCTCAATTCCCAATGTTCATCCGATGGAACGCAGACTTCGGATTTTGTGCCGGCTTTTGTCTCCTCGGATGAGAATTGAGCATTGGGAATTGAGCATTGGTCAGATTTATCAAAACGTGCTGAATAGTTACCATACTTGACGCATCCTGCACTCGGGTTCAGAGGAAATTGAAATTGGACGAATCCTGCATCTCAGATCCGAAATCCGAAATCTCTGATTGGACTGGTCCCGACCGAGCGACGCTGTATTCGCACATGATGCCCCGATTCCTGCCGGATGGGAGACATTTTCTGTTCTTCGCCGTCGGGCCCCCGATGCTCAGGGAGTGTATTTGGGATCCTTGGACGGCGGCAATCCGAAACGACTGACCGCTGGGACGCGCACGGTGAATGTACGATCCGGAGGATAACAGCGACATCCGGCACGACACTATCTTCAGCCTGTTCGCCCCAAACTATTCCCGGTTCCGGTAGCGCCTTACCGCCGATACCAGCCAGCGGGCATCAAAGGCAACGATGAGTTTGCGGACCATGTCTTGATGAGTCCAATCCGGTCGCTTTGACACAATCACCCCCCCATCGACGATCTCGTAACGCAAGAACGGTTCGTCGGGCAGACGGTCCAGATCAGAAGTCTTCCACGCGGTTAGCACGCTCACTTGGTGTTTTCTTTCTTTCGCGATTCTTATATACCAAACGAATTGTGATCGTGGGGACCGTTCGACTCGTTATTTGCTACTCGGCTGTGAATAGCAGCGCCAGAGCGGCCCAACTCGATCCCGCTTCGGATGCAAATTGATGCCAGCCGTTGGGGAAGCTGTCAAACGTATGCGGCTGGACGGGAACTGCCAGTGTGGGAACAAACCAGGATCCGTCGGCGAGTTGATTACGCAGCAGCCATTGAATGCCCTTCTGGTATGCGGCGTCTTTTGTCGGCACGTCGCCGGAAACATGCAACGCATAGAGGGCCTCGCCCGTCGCGTAAGCGTCGCCTGGAATGCCGGGGAGCTGGCTCCAACTTCCGTCGGAATGCTGTGCGGCTTTCAATGCCTTCACGAATGAGGCTCGCTCGGCGACACTGGCGCCCGTGTCGGCGAGCGCGTTCAGTTGCATGGATCGTTCTTCGACCGAGTAAGCCTTAGCGGAGAGCAGCCAACGTTTGGCATTCGCCACGCGCTTTTCGAATTCCTCGCGGCGTCCGGGAATGGGATAGAGCTTGATGGCGCGCAAGACGACGGCTGTCGTGGTGAGGGGACTGTACTCCTCGGGTGGCCTGTAGCTGTTGTTTCTCCACGAGCCGTCAGGGGATTGATGGATCGCAAAGTAGTGAATGTGCGCATCGGTCAATGCATCGGCGGGATACCCGGCTGCGGCCATGCCCATGAGCGTATAACCGAGCGTGTTTTATGCTCCGCCGATTGTCGAGCCCAAACGCATGGGCTCGAGATATGGCGTATCGGTTGCGACCGCAAATCCGAGTTCCTTCTTCGCCTGCCCTTCATTGACGGCGAATCCTTTTTTCCGCGCTAAGGCGACGGTCATCGCCGGAAGTGAATTGCTGTGGCAGGAAACGCACGAGCGACTCTTGAATACAGGCTCGCCGCTGA
>QHXA01000439.1:0-1913 GCA_003222755.1 Acidobacteriota bacterium | reverse complement strand
AGTGGAGGCGATGCCCATGCGCGCTGCAAGCAGATAAGCCGTATCGCCGCGATCATTCTTCGCGTTTGGATCGACGCCTTTCGAGAGCAGCCATTGCACCGTGCGATCCCGGGCTGCGGGCGCTTCCATGGAAAGCACAGCTTGCATCAGGAGAGTGAAACCCTCGCGATCCTTGGATTCGAGAGAAGCGCCGTGTTCGAAAAGAAACTGAGCAAGATCGGCCATCGCTCTCTTGGCGGTATCGTTCAACACGCCGGCTCCGTTGGCACGCAGACCATTAGCGGGAGCGCCTTGTTCCACGAGTAAGCGCGCGCACGCTTCACATCGCGCCGTAATCGCCGCTGAAATCGTGGTGCCGCCCGCGTCACCTGCGGGCACACCGACGCTGAGCAAATACTGGATTGCCTCAATATCGCCGTTTGTGGCTGCCAGGGCCATCAGCCGGTCTTCGGGCGTGGCGCCTTTGCTCGTCAGAAGTTTTAGAATTGGGGTCGATCTGAAGGCGGTGAGCGCGACGCTCATCGGAGTAGCGCCGCGCTTGCCCGTGATTTTCACATCGGCGCCGGCATCTAACAATACTTGCGTTTTCGCCAGATCGGTTACGGCATAGAGCAACGCGGTAGAATCGAGCGCGTTCTTCGCATTGACGTTGGCGCCGGCATTGACGAGGAGCTTCATCATTTTCACGTCGGATTCAATAACGGAGTGCATTAGCGCCGTAGTGCCGTCGGCGTCTGACGTATTCACATCCGCGCGAGCGGCAAGCAGTCTCTGAACGCGAGCGTGATCACCGTTACGGATTGCATCTAACAGCTCGGGCGATCCGGCAGCAAACAATATGCCGTTGGCCGCGACTAAGAACATCAGCAGAAGTAAACGATGCATAAACATTAGAACGTCAAGCGTGCGACAACCTGGCCCGATCGAGGTTGCGATCCCGCACCGTTGGTCCAATTGACGTACCCGTAGCCGCCCGGGCGGCGGCCCTCGTTATCAAAGGTCGATAAGCGGCGGATTTGCATCGTGTCCTCCTTGCGTGCCGAAAAAATCTGCGGGGGTTCTCACGCGGGACTCTAACGCCGTGTTTGGTCGACGCGCAACGAAAAAGCAAACGGGTAGGGGCGTTTGCGCACGCCGGAGGCGGGTAAGTAAATTAGCCGGGAGTACGAGGCCCACGTTGTTTGTGCGCGTACTCCCGGATCCGAACTCGACTATGCGCATCGCGGCAGGGGTGCGAGGAGTCCTCGACACCCTTTCAGGGTGCAGATGTGCTTGGTTTCAGAGAACCGGGGGTTGCGCTCGCTTAACCCCCGGCTAATTTCCGGGCACGCCTCCGGCGTGCGTGTCGACAACCTCAGTTGGACACGCGGCAAGCACGCCTTCAAACGCAGTGGAGTATTCCTGAGTCGTCTCTATACCAGTTGTTCGGCTCGAGAGAGGAACTGCGCGTAGTTCCCCTTGAAATCCTCGATCCGGCTGCTTTCGAAGTTCCAGATTCGGGTTGCCACTTCGTCGATCACATCATGATCGTGAGTCACCAGGAGCAAAGTGCCGGGATATCGCTGCAGCGCGATGTTCAGAGCGTTGATGGATTCCAGGTCGAGATGGTTCGTCGGTTCGTCCAAAACCAGGAAGTTGGGTTTCTGCAGCATCAGGCGGCAGAAAATGATTCGCGCCGCTTCACCTCCGGAAAGAACCTCGGTCCGTTTGAGTGCCTCGTCGCCGCTGAACAGCATCTGGCCCAGCAGCCCACGCAGTTCCTGCTGAGAAGCGCCAGGATCGAAGCTGTGCAGCCATTCAATGATGCTGACGCCGTGAGGAATGGATTCACGATGATCCTGCGCGAAGTATCCGACGGTGACTTCGTGTCCCCAGGTCACATTTCCGGAATCGATCGGGAACGCCTGGTCAGA
>QHXA01000424.1 GCA_003222755.1 Acidobacteriota bacterium | reverse complement strand
CGATCCGTCGGCAGCTTTGCCCGGCGTCGGGGAGTTTCGAGGTATCGACGGACTCGAAAACGCGCTATTGAGCCGTCCCGAACTGTTTGTCGCAACTTTGACGGAGAACCTTCTGACGTTCGCGCTCGGGCGAGGCGTCGAGTATTATGACGCCCCTGCCATTCGCAAGATCGTTCGCGACGCCGAGAAAGGCGGATACCGGTTCTCTTCGCTTATTCTTGAGGTGCCTTCGGACCATTTTCTTGATGGCGCGGCCACCCCTCCTTGACCAAGGAGGGGAGTTTCCATTCGGTGGCTTCGCGTCATCTGTTTATGAGCAACGTGCTGAATAGCTACGATATAAGGAGAGCGTGATGTTTATCACGAAGAAGGCTATTCCCAGGCGGACGTTCCTGAAAGGCGCGCAGGCTGCTCTGGCGCTGCCTCTACTCGATGCGATGATTCCCGCTGCCACCGCATGGGCCAGGACGCCCGCGAAGCCGGTGCCGAGGCTCGGATTCGTGTATATCCCGATGGGGTGCGATCGCGCACGATGGATCCCGCAAGGCCAAGGAGAGCTCCGGGAGCTTCCACCCATCCTTGCCGCGCTCCAGCCGGTCAAAGATCAGGTGACCGTCATCACCAATACTCGGTTACAGAACGCCTATCCGGGTACGCACGATACAGCCAACTCGACGTTTCTGAGCGCTGCCTTCGCCAAGCACACCGATAGCTCGGATTATTTTTCGGGCACAACGGTCGACCAGATCGCGGCCAAAGAGATAGGCCGCGAGACGCAGCTCGCTTCGCTGGAGCTCGCGATGGATCTGAACCCGCTGGCCGGTGTGTGCAACAACGGTTACGCATGCGTCTATCAGAATTGCCTCTCATGGTCGTCGCCGACGACTCCGCTTCCGTCGGAGGCGCATCCGCGCATCGTCTTCGAGCGCCTGTTCGGCGAGGGTGGCAATGCTTCCGAGCGCCGCTCGGGGTTGCGCAATCGAGGAAGTCTGCTGGATTCCTTCAGCGTGGATATTGCGAGGCTCAAGCAACGCGTGGGCGTTCCCGATCGCGTGCGCCTGGACCAGTATCTCGACAGCATTCGTGAGGTCGAGCGTGAGATCGAGCGTGCCGAGCACGCGGCAACAGACTCCAGGATGCCCGACCTCGACCGGCCGGTAGGAGTCCCAGCGGAGTTCGCCGATCACGCGAAGCTCCTGTTCGACCTGCAGGTTCTGGCCTTTCAGGCGGATATCACGCGCGTCGTCACATTCCAGCTCACGCGCGAGCAGAACAACCGCACATATCCGGAGATCGGCGTCCCGGACCCGCACCATCCCATCAGTCATCACGGCGGCGATCCGGAAAAATTAGCGAAGATTGCAAAGATCAATTCGTTCCATGTTTCGCTGTTCTCAGACTTCCTCCAGAAAATGAAGGCCACTCCTGACGGTGACGGCTCGCTCCTCGATCACTCGGTCTACATGTACGGCAGCGGCATGGGTAATTCCAGCCTTCACGATCACGACAACCTTCCGATCCTGGTCGTTGGAGGCGCCGGAACCGGCCTGAAGGGCGGCCGGCATATTAAATACGAGAAGGGAACGCCGCTCGCCAACCTCCACCTCACGCTTCTCGATCGCGTTGGCGTTCATCTGGATTCGTTCGTGGACAGCACCGGAAAAATCGAAGACCTCTTTGATCCCGTTGCTCTGAATTGACGTATAGGAGACGCACATGCACTGGCAAAAACTAACTGGGCTCATGGCACTGGGGTTCGGCGTCATCGTTATATGCGGCCCAGCGGTTGCGGCGGAACGTGCGGCACTCGCCGATGCCGCGGAACGACGCGATCAGGCCGGCGTCCGCGCGCTCCTCCAGACGGGCGTCGATGTGAACGCCGCGCAGGTTGACGGGGCCACTGCGCTGCACTGGGCCGCATATAACGATGATGCGGAGACTGTTACGTTGCTCGTGCGAGCGAAGGCCAATGTGAACGCAGTGAACCGCTTTGGCGTGCCGCCGCTGGCACTGGCATGTACGAACGGCAACGCTGCAATTGTGAAAGTGTTGTTAGAGGCTGGAGCCGACGCGAACGCCACGATAAAGGGCGGGGAGACTGTCCTCATGTTGGCTGCGCGTTCCGGAAATGTCGACGCGGTGAAGGCTCTTCTCGCGCGCGGCGCCAAACACGACGCACGCGAGCAGCACGGCCAGACGGCCTTGATGTGGGCCGCCGCCGAGGGCAACACCGCCGTCGTCCGGGCGCTGATCGAGGCTGGAGCCAACATCAACGCGACACTCGATTCCGGGTTTACGCCCTTCTTCCTTGCCGTGCGTGAGGGCCGGCTCGACACAGTGCGCGAGTTTCTGGCGCGCGGTATCGATGTGAATGCGACGGTGCCGCGCCCCGAGAACGCGCCCAGATCAGCCGCCGGGTCATACATCAGGCCAGTCGACAGAGGCACGAGTCCGTTGCTGCTCGCGGTGCAGAACGGCCATTTCGAGCTCGCGATTGCGCTGGTCGACGCGGGCGCCAATCCGAACGATGCCCGATCAGGATTTACTGCACTCCACTCGATTGCCTGGGTGCGGAAGCCGGACTCGAGCGACGGCAGCGATCCCGCGCCGGCGATCGGGGCGGGCCGTCTGACAAGCCTCGATTTCGTGCGCGAAATCGTGAAGCGAGGCGCGAACGTCAATTTTCGCCTGCCCAAAGGCGCGCCGAAGCAGCCCAACACATCCTCAAGAGTCGAGTCGGAGGGGGCGACGCCGATTCTCTTTGCCGCCGATCGCTCTGATGTCCCGCTGATGCGTCTGCTCGTGGAATTGGGCGCTGATCCCCTGGTACCGAACTTCAACAACACCACACCGCTGATGGCGGCAGCCGGTCTCGGCACGACCGAGCCGCTGGAAGAGGCAGGCGAGGAAAGTGAAGCGCTCGCAGCTGTGAACATGTTGCTCGACCTCGGCGCCGACATCAACGCCGTGAACAACGACGGCGATACGGCTATGCATGGAGCCGCGTACAACATTTACCCGCTTGTCGTGAAGCTGCTGGGCGAGCGTGGAGCGGATCCGCAAGTCTGGAGCAAACCTAACAAGTTTGGACGGACGCCGCTATTCCTCGCCGAGGGGTACGCCGGCCGTCTCCCACGTCCCGATATACCGACGATCGAAGCCGTGACGAAGCTGATGCTCGCAGCGGGCCTTTCGACCGAAGGCGAACGGCCGAAGACGGTTGATATCTACGCGAGGCCCGCAGCGCCGCCCAAGCCTTCCCCAGAGCAGAAGTGAGACGTTTTCACGACTAGAATAGCATCCGCATCTGAAGCTGAATCACGCGAGCAGGGCCGGTTTGGGTCACCTTACCAAACGTGATTCCGCTCAGGTTCGTAGCGAAGTCTGTGTATGTGGTGTGATTGAGCGCGTTCAGCATATCAGCCTTCACCTCGAGCTTCTTGCCCTCAGTCAAACCGAAACTCTTTCCGAGCGAAAAGTCGAGGTTCCACATCCCGGGCGCACGCACGGGCGAGGAATTGATGTTGCCCCGCCGGATCGTCCGGCCGGATGCTCGAGGGACGTCGACGAGCGTGAAGGCAGCAGGATTGATGTACTGCGTGTTTCCAAAGCTGCAACACTGCCTGTTGATCATGTTCTCGGGGTCGATAAGGTCAGGCCGGCCTCCCGTCTGACTGATACCCGTGAAGATTGGTATTCCCGTTCGGGCTGCGAATATGCCGGTGAGCTGCCAGCCTCCCAAAACATTCCGGGCTATCGGCGAGTTGGCAAATACAGTGGGCACCGAATAGATCCAGTCCGTGGAGAAATTGTGCGTGATATCGCCGGTCGACAAGCTTCGCTCGATCTTAATATTGTTAAAGTCTTCGATGGAATTCCGCGTCCCGTCTCCCACCCAGCTCTCGGCGATATCGCCACCGGTGTAGGACATTCCTTTGCCCCAGGTGTAGTGAACATTGAAGCCCAGTCCGCGCGAGAACCGCTGCCTTAGCGACGTCTGCCAGGAGTTGTAATTCGTCTGCTGAGAATTGTCGTTGTAAGAGCCCTGGACATCGCCCGGGTTCGGACGGATTCCCGTGACGCGGTCGACCACATTGAACGTTCTGATCATCACGAACTTGACGCCGCGCGTTCCTACGAATGCGGTCTCCAGAACCAATGAGGGAGTCAAAGCCTGCTGAATCCCCAGCGTATAATTCATCGCATATGGAGACTGGTAGTTTGGATTGATCCGGCGGGTCACGCCATACTTCCGGAAATCTCAAGCCGAGAGCGGCAGCTTCCAGCCTGCTCCAAGATTTGGTGGCGGGCAGGTCGGGTCTTGCTATTTGGCCGGACCCTTCTTCTTGGGGTCCCGCGTCGAACCCCGCAAAGTTCACTCCGAATCCACCCCTGACAACGAAGTTGCCCTTGCGGTCGGCGGTGTAGGCGAAGCCAAAACGCGGCCCGAAATTCCAATTATCGTTTTCGTACGGTTTATTGCGATCGCGGAGTCCGCCCCAGGTGAAGTTCATTGGATCGAGCAGTCCGTCCAGATTCCACGCCGCGGTGCCGGGCTGATTCTCATATGCCCGGCTCTTCTCATACTCCGATGCGC
>QHXA01000423.1 GCA_003222755.1 Acidobacteriota bacterium | reverse complement strand
GACTGCGCTTCTAATCAATCTTGTACTGTCACAGGCTTGTGTGCGCCACACGTCAGTTCAGGACTTCGGTCTAATGGGCCAAAACACGCGCCGTTCCGAGGCGGCCTCTCCGGACGCATCTCTACGCGCGACATTTCAGCAACAAACGAAGGGAGCATTCAACCCGCTGTCGGATGACACGCGTATTCAAAATCTGAAGAGTCGTTTGACCCGTAGTCCGGCGGACGCAAATACGCATGTGGAATTGGCTGCAGCTTACGAAAACTATCGGCTTTACGATGAGGCTCTGGAACAGTACACAGAAGCTTTCGGCGTCACCCGTTCCGAAAGAGCGATCTTAGGAATTGCGCGTTGCGATCAAGCGCTGAACCGGACGTGGCAAGCGATTCCGTTGCTCGAACAGTTCTTGAAGGAGTCGCCGTCCGCCACAGCATGGAATGCGCTCGGTTTGTTGTATGACGCGTCGGGCAACCTCGGGGCAGGCGAGACCGCGTTGCGCGAAGCCGTTGCGGCTGATCCGGCCTCGGACCAGTGGCGCAACAATCTTGGCTACAACTTGCTGCTTCAGAACAAAACAGATGCCGGAGAACGCGAATTTCGCAAAGCACTCGAGATCGGCGGCGAGCCATAATAACTTGGGCATGCTTCTAGCGCGCCGCGGTGATTTGCAAGCAGCGCTCGACGAGTTCCAAGCCACGGCGGACCCAGCGACGGCCCACAACAATCTGGCCGTCGTTTTGATGGAAATGGGGAAGTATGAAGAGAGTCGCGAAGAATTGGTCAAAGCTCTCGCCCTCCGGCGCTATTTCGAGCCGGCGCTTTCGAATTTCAAACTGGTGCAAGAACGCATCCGCCAACGGGGAGAGCCACAGAAGACGGGACGCTTGCCGCAGACCAAGGTTCGCGTCGCGTCGGCTGAGCAGGAAGCGAATGAATTGAAACAGTCAAAGGATCGATGATGAAGAAGTTTTGGGTTCGTATCAGTAACGAGACGACTCGGTTTTGGAAAGAGACCGACGGTCAGGACCTGGTCGAGTACGCGCTGATCGTCGCGGCAATTGCGCTTGGTATGATCGCGGCCGTTCGAGGTGTCGCGAACGCGCTCAGTAGCTTGTACGAAAGCATTTCGGCTGCGCTGACGCTTACCAGCTAACCCTCGCCCAGCACATGACAGGTTACACGCAAACTCTCTATGCCCTCCCGCCACGCGGCCGTCGCATGCTTGACGTTACGTTACCGGCGCGCTTCTTATTGCCTAGCCTGGGCGCAGTGGTGTTCGCCGTCACGCTGTGTCAGGTGCTGTTCTTGTCACAGGGTGCGCAAGCATTGTTTCGGGACAGCGATACGGGATGGCATGTGCGCAACGGGGAAGCGATTCTCCAGAATTTCGCATTACCGCGAGTGGACCACTTTTCGTATACGCGCGAGGGGCAGCGATGGTTTGCGTGGGAGTGGTTGTCGGATGCGGCTTTTGGCGGCGCTTACCGCGTCGCAGGCTTAGCGGGCGTAGCATTGCTGGCTGCGCTTGCAATCGCATTGACCGCTTGGGGTGTTGCGCGCTTATCGCTGTCGCTCGGAGGCAATTTATTTTTTACTGCTGCCGCGGTCGTTGTGCTGCTCGGGACGACAGGCATTCACTGGCTGGCGCGGCCACATGTCTTCTCGTGGTTGTTGGCATTGATGTTTTTGTCCATCGCCGAGCATGCGCGCCGCGGCCGGACGCGATGGTTGTATGCGCTGCCAGTGGTCGCTTGCGTGTGGGCGAATGTCCACGGCAGCTTCTTGCTTGGGCCGGCGATGCTCTTTACGTATGTGATCGGGGAATGGTTTACGAACTTTGCTGTGAATGTGTCAACCAACGAACTGGGCACTCCGAGCAGAATTCCCCTCTTTGGTAAAGGAGGGGTGGCCGCGCCATCAATAAAAATGTTCCGAAGGCACCTCATTTGGCGCGGACGGGGTGGTTCGTTCAAGCAACCGAAAAATTTCTCGACCAACACCACCCCGTCTGCGCCATCAGAGGTGGCTTCGCAGCATCTTCTTGATGGCGCAGCCACCCCTCCTCAGCTGAGGAGGGGATTAGCCTCTGCGGAACTAGTTCCCCAACCGCGCCTAGTGACACAGCCGATCGCGCTGACCGCCTTGCTGTCCCTACTGGCCACCTTCATCAATCCCTACGGCTGGCGCCTGCACGAACACGTCTTCACGTATCTTCAGACCGACTACCTGATGGATCACATTTCCGAGTTCCGGAGCTTCAGTTTTCATTCGCCCGGCGCGTACTATGTCGAACTGTTCTTCGTCATAGCGGTTCTCGGCGTCATCGCTTTGCTCCGCCAGCGAGCTTTTGGCCCGGCATTGCTGGCAATGGCCATGCTCCACATTTCCCTATACTCCGCCCGGCACATACCGACCGCGGCAGTGTTGTTGATACCACTCGCGGTTGCGGCATTAACTCGCGAAGCAAGAGAGTTCCATCGGCTGCATACTTTCCTCGACTATTCGGATCGAATTCGCGCGATTGATCGACGGGTTCTCGGAATCGTGCCGATTGCAGTTGTTTTGATCGGAACCATCGCGGGCGTGACAATGTTGGCCAGGGCGGGCTCGATTGAGTTCAATCCGAATGTATTTCCTGTCGAAGCGGCGAACTTTCTCGAGCGCAATAATCTCAACGCTCGCGTGTTCTCGAAGGATCAGTGGGGTGGCTACCTGATCTTTCGATTTCAGGGTCGCACGAAAGTTTTCATAGACGGGCGCAGCGATTTTTACGGCCAGCAGTTGCTTGAAGCATACGCTGAGATCGCCGATGTAAAGCCGGCCTGGAATGTTGTGCTGAAACAATATAACGTCGGACTCGTGCTGATTCCGCCCGAGCATGCGCTGGCTTCGGCACTCCAGCTGAGCGCGGATTGGAAGCGAATCTATTCGGACCACGTCGCGGCTATTTTCGAGAGGGTCGGTTAAACGATATGCAGCGTCATCGAGTATTGATTGCGTTTGGTGTCGCATGGATCTCTGCGGTGGTGTTGAGCTGGTGGGTGTACAGGACAAGTACGGCGCCTCAAGCGCGGGACGTCGTGCGCATTGTGGCTGCGGCGAAAGACGTACCGACAGGCAAGCGGCTCGATCTCTCGGACGTGAAGCTGATTGCAATCGACCGTAAAGATCTGCCGAAAGGAGCATTCCAAAAAACTTCCGACGTGGTGGACCGTACTGTTGTTGTTCCTATCTTCGCTAGTGAAGCGGTGCTCAGCAGCAAGCTCGCGGGTAAAGGCAGTGGTGAAGGCTTGACGGCTTTGATCGAGCCCGGCACGCGAGCCGTGTCTGTACAAGTCAACGAAATCTCCGGTGTGTCCGGCTTCATTCAACCGGGAACACGTGTCGATGTGCTCTTCACTCGTACGTTCTCGAATGGCGATGCGGCGACAACCACGATTCTTCAGAACGTGAAAGTCATTGCTTACGGCCGCCAGCTCGACCCGGCGGCGAAACTGGATGCGCGCGATCCGAAGCCCACTGTCGCTACACTGCTCGTCACGCAAGAGCAGTCTGAAAAACTCGTGCTGGCCGAGCAACGCGGCCGAATCCAGCTTGTGCTGCGCAATGCGTTGGATGATCAGATCACGGAAGCAGCAGATCCGGTTCATTCGATCGATCTTGGAATCGATGAGCCGTCCAGAGTGAAGTCCGCCACGCCACCCCCACGTCTTCCGGTTCCAGCAGCAGCGCCTGCCCAACCCGTCGTGAAGACCGCAACAACCGCCGATGACGGCTCCGTGAAGGTGCGGATTTATCGCGGTGATAAGGTCACCGAGGAAACATTTAAATGACGCACCGGCCAACGGCCCTGATCCGTGTGATTGTGAGCCTGAGCTTGACTTTGGGCGGTGCAACCGCACTGTCTCGAGCCGCGCAAGACCCAGCGGCGGTGTTGCAGAGACCGGCTGGTCCTGCGACACAGTTGGCGCCACGGCCGATGACGCTCACCGTCGGCCGAGGGCAACTGGTGCAATTTGACGACGAGGCTTCGCGAGTTTCTGTTTCCGATCCGGCGATCGCTGACGCTGTAGTCGTGTCGCCTCATGAAGTCGTGCTCAATGGCAAATCCGTCGGCCACACGACGATTATGATCTGGCACGGGGACTACGTGTCTCCGTACGAAATCACGGTCGAACCCGATCTCACCGAGATCCAACAGCAGTTACGGGCGACATTCCCCAGCGAACAGATCGATGTAGCAACCAGCAAGGACGCGATCATCCTCACCGGAGTCGTGAGTGATCCCGAAGTGGCGAAGCAAGCTGCAGCTATCGCTGCGGTACATGCAAAATCCGTCGTGAATTTGCTTCAGTTCCCTCCGGCAGATAACCGCCAGGTTATGCTGCAGGTGAAATTTGCGACGATCGATCGCACCGCGCTTAGCCAGTTAGGCGCGAACCTGTTCAGCGTGAATAACAGTCTGCTCGGCACGGCTACCACGCAGCAATTTCAGTTTCCGCGCATCGGACAACTCCAGTTTTCGCAGGGACCCGAAGGCCAGCCGGTGCTGGGCAATCAACAGGTGACCGCAAGCGATCTGCTGAACTTGTTTGCGTTTCGCCCAGACATCAATGTTGGCGCGACATTGCGGCTGCTGCAAAGCCGGAACCTGCTGGAGATTCTTGCAGAGCCGAATCTCGTGACCGTGAGCGGAC
>QHXA01000415.1:4409-8396 GCA_003222755.1 Acidobacteriota bacterium | reverse complement strand
CATGCATACGAACTAATGAAACTGAGTCCGTTCGTCATGCGCCGCTCGGCACGCAGGGTCAGACCGTTGAAGTTCGAGTTTCCGATGGAAGAGATATAGCCGCCCGTGATGTTGCCGAAGCCTGGAAATGGACGGCGGCTGGCAACGGAACCCGGCCCTGGAAGAGCCTGGTTGATGTTCCAGCTCACGGGAAGTTTGTGTCCCTGTGATCCGAGATACGACACGTCTAGAACAAGATTCGACGCGACCTCGCGCTGCAATCCAAAACTCCACTCGTCGACATACGCTGTGCGGAAATTGGGATCGATTCCCGGCGCAACCACGGAGGGAATTCCCGAAAATGCATCCGCCACATTCGGCCGGTCCGTTGCTTGAAATGGTCCCGACGTTTGCCGCAAGCGGAATGGCGAATTGCGCGACAGTGGCGTGAGGCCGTTTCCTACGATTTGATGGTTGTAGAAAGTGCCGAATCCGGCTCGTACCACCGTGTTCGTTCCGCCGAACGGACGCCACGCTAAACCAAGACGAGGTCCGAAATTGTTTTTGTCCGTCGCCCATAACCGTCGTCCGATCTCAGGCCGAGGACGCGAGCTGAGTCCGGTGGGACTGTTGTTGTCGATGTAGTACTCCAGGCCGCCGGCGACTTTGATCGTGTTCCGTGCCGGATCGAAGGATGCGATCTTGTTCACGCGCTCGACTTCGGGAAGGTCCAGATCGTATCTCAATCCGAGGTTCAGGGTCAGTTTCGGCGTGATCTTCCAATCGTCCTGAAAGTAGTAACCCGAAGAGAATGTCATGGAATTGTGAAATGGTGTACCCAGGTTACGATCCGCCTGTCTCGGCATTCCAAGCAGCAGGTCGGCAACAGCATTGCCGGTGAAAGTGCCATCGAACACAAAAGAGCCACGGCCGAACGAAGTGAAAAATGAGTTGAACAGAAACCGCCGGATGTCGAAACCGAATTTCATCGAGTGCAGGCCCGTGATGAAGGTCATATTCTCGATGTAGTTGTAGGTGTTGTCATGCCGGCCTTGCGGCAGGTTCGTGGGACCGCCAATGGTCGCAAATCCGGTAAGCTGGATTTGCGGCGCTCCATTGTTGAACGGCGTCTTGCCCGCGTCGGTCAGACCACCAATGCCGAGCGGCTGAATCACATTGACGTCACGGTCCTGTTGCAGGCGGTAGAAACCGAATCGCGTATAACCCACACGTGCTTCGTTGACGAGCCGCGGCGAGAAGATGTGCGTCCATACCGTGACGGCATGTTGGGTCCGTTGCAATTCATCGCATCCCCAGCCGGGCACATCGCGGGCCGAACAGAGCGGATTTGATAAGGCATAGAACTCGGACGAGTCGGCAAATTCATAGGTAGCGTAAACGGCATCATTCGTGTTGAAGCGGTGATCGACTCGCGCCGACCACTGGTTGATGCTGTAGTGGCCTGCGGCTGCGGAAACGAAATTTTGCGAACCGCCCCGATTGGGATTCGGATACAGCGCCAGCAGACCTGCTCCTTGCTTACTCCACATTGACTGCGGAATCTGGTTGCCGGGAAAGGGATTGTTTCCATTAAACGGATTTCGGACCGGTGCAGAGACCGAGCTGAAATCGCCATTTCTGAGCGCAAGTGACGGGACTGTGGCCAGACCAGCTTCTTGCTGCCCTCGGCGTTGCCCTTCATAGGCTCCGAAGAAAAACGTCTGGTCCTTCTTGATGGGTCCGCCAAGCACGCCGCCAAATTGATTTCGGCGGAATGACGGCTTCTCCGGCGCAAAAAAATTGCGCGCATCCAGCGCCGAATTGCGATGGAATTCCCAGATTGCGCCATGAAAGGCGTTGGTGCCGGATTGGGTGGTGACGATGACCTGACCACCAGCCTGCCTGCCGTATTCTGCCGAATACGTGCCCGTCAGAACTTTGAATTCCCGGACGGCATCGAGAATGGGCCGGTGCAATGGCTGGTTCGTTGTTTCATCGTTATTGTCGATGCCGTCCAGAATGTATTGATTCGCAACTTCGCTGTTCCCGGCAATATTGAGCCCACCGCGGAAACCAAGATTCGACCCTTGCGCCGGTGCGAACACGTTCGGCTGCAGAAAAGCGAGTTGCAAATAATCGCGACCGTTCAGCGGCAGTTCAACAATCTTCTTCTGATCGACCACATTGCCCACTGTGGCGCTTTCGGTCGTTACGAGCGGTGCAGCGGCACTGACCTGCACCTCTTCCGTGACAGCACCCACCTTGAGAGAAATATCGAAGCGAGCCTGCTGATTCGTCTCCAGCACAATCCCGGAACGGACGACCTTATTAAAGCCGGCGTATTCGGCTGTCAACGTGTACTGGCCGGGAGCAAGTTGCGGAATCGAATATTCCCCATTGTCGTTAACGATCACGCTTCGGCTTTCATTGGTGCCGATATTGGTGACTGTAATCTTCGCACCGGGAACCACCGCTCCCGTGTCATCCGTGATCCGCCCGACGATAGTGGCGCGGACTCCCTGCGCCGGTAGCATCGATGCGAATAGAAAAATCGCAACAGCCGCATTTCGGAAGGCCCACATGTTCGCCTCCTTTTCAGTTTTTGGATAGAAGCATAGGCCTGAATCGCAGCGCGTGTCATGATTTTTGCTGGTTTGCATAGTTCTTGACCTCGGCGGACCCGTCCCCATATCGTTCCCTCAATCACAAGGAGGTACATCATGCTACGTTGCTCAATTCGCCTGTTTACTGTCGTTCTGCTTCTGTTAACAAGTTTCCGGACCGCGCGTGAGGTCGCTGCTGCCTCCGCCACGTGCAAGCACGTGCAGGGAAGCCTGCAGGAAACACTGGTCACATCGCCGTGCGCTTCACTGGTCGGCCTCTGCACGGTTGCCCAACTGATCGGCAATCTCAGGGGCGAAGCGCACTTCACTGCCTCAAGTTTTATCCCCTCGGCTGATACACCCATCACCGGGACTGTCTTCGCGACCGGTGACAATTTGATCGTGAACGCTCAATTTGAAGGCAGGCGCGGTACGGTGGCCACGAAAAGCGCGGCTGCGTTCCGGCCTGGATCCGGCGACCTGGTCGATCTTCAAACCATCATTGGCGGCACAGGCGATTTCGCCGGCGCCACCGGCACGATTCACACCAGCGGGAATTTCATCGGCACTTCAGGCGAGTCAACCTTCGAAGGCACGGTGTGTCTGCCGTGATTGATCGAGTAATCGAACGTACAGAGAAACTAGCGCTTCGGGGGTGCCTATGAAAGCAAGGTTTGTTGTGTTCGCCTGCGTGGCGATTCTTGTGTCGGGTATTACATTGTTGGCGCAGGTGAAGTCGCCGCAGGATTACCTTGGGTTCCGGGTTGGCGAAGACTACAAACTGGCAGACTGGCACGATATCACCGGCTATTTCGATGAGCTCGGAAAAACATCGGATCGTATCCACGTCGATGTCATCGGCCAGACCACACTGCAAAAACCCTTCCTGCGGGTAACGATCACATCACCGCAGAACTACGCGAAGATTGCCCGGTATGAAGAAATCACGCGCCGGCTAGCCGACCCACGCGGCCTCTCTTCGGAAGAAGCCGACAGTCTCATCAATGAAGGCAAGTCTGTAATTGCGATTACCTGTTCCGTGCACGCAACAGAAGTCGCCGCCGCTCAGATGTCCATGGAGCTCGCCTACAACATGGCCACGAAGAACACGGCCGAGGTAAAGAACATTCTCGACAACGTGATTTTCCTGCTGGTTCCATCGCTGAATCCGGACGGGCTCGATATTGTTGTGAATTGGTACAAGCGAAATTTGAAAACGCCATTTGAAGCAGCACCCGTTCCGGAGATCTATCACCACTATGCCGGGCACGACAACAATCGCGATTGGTACATGTTTACGCTTGCCGAAACGCGCAACACGATTGACGGTGTGTATAAGAAATGGCATCCGCAGGTTCTATACGACGTTCACCAGATGGGCAATACGGGGGCGCGATTGTTTGTC
>QHXA01000415.1:0-4399 GCA_003222755.1 Acidobacteriota bacterium | reverse complement strand
GCCATTCATGGACCCGTACGAACCGAACATTGATCCTATCCTCATTCAGGGCGCTTCATTCATTGGTCAAGCGATGATGAACCGCCTCATTGGCGAGGGAAAAACCGGAATCACGACGAATGCCGTTTATGATTCATGGACTCCTGCGCGAGCGTATCAGCACTATCACGGGGCAGTCCGAATCCTGACAGAAGCGGCCAGCGTGCAGTATGCCTCGCCGATCAAGCAGAACTTCAGCGATCTGCGTCCTGGTGTTGGTTACGATCCCCGAACGATCAGTTGGAAGTTTCCCGCTCTGTGGCGTGGAGGCGAGTGGCATCTGCGCGATATCGTCGATTACGAACTCACCGCTGCGATGGGCGCGCTCGAGAACATGGCGTTTTATCGTGAACGTTGGCTGCGCAATTTCTACACCGTCCAAAAGCGGGCCGTTTCCTGGAACAGCGTGCCGTTCGCATTTGTTATTCCGCCTGAACAACGTGACCCGGTCAGTACGGTTGAGATGTTGAACATTCTGCAGTTCGGGGAAGTCGAAGTCGAACGGGCGGACTCGGCATTTACAGCCGACGGCGTCCAGTATCCAAAAGGAAGTTATGTGATTCGCGTCGCTCAGCCATTTGGCGCATTCGCCAAAACGATGATGGAAAGGCAAGCCTATCCGGATCTGCGCGAATATCCCGGGACCGCCGCAACGGCCTTACGACGTTACCGCACACACGCTGCCGATGCAGATGGGCGTAAAAGTCATCACTATCACACAGCCATTCCAGGCCAATCTCACCAAAGTCGAAAAGATCAGCGCCCCCGCAGGCGCAGTGGAGGCCGGTCCTGCGAAAGCATACATCCTGGAGCATGAAAGCAACGCTTCAATCCGGGCGTTGAATCGCTTGATGAAAGAGAAGGCGGAAGTCTATTGGGCCGCAAAGCCGATCACTGTGAAGAACAAAGTCTATGCGGCTGGAACGATGATCATCCACGCCACACCCGGTATTGAAACAAAGCTGCAGGCGATTGCACGCGACACATCGGTCAACTTCATCGCATCGACCGATCGGCTCAATGTGCAGGCTTACAAGCTAATTCTGCCGCGCATCGCAATGTATAAGAGCTACGTTGCTTCGATCGACGAAGGCTGGACGCGATTAATTTTTGAGAACTACGAGTTTTCGTTCACGAATATTCTCGATAAAGACATTCGCGCAGGCAGCCTGCGTTCGAAGTATGACGTCATCATTATTCCCGGCGAATTGACCGAGACACAGATCATCGAGGGCCACCGCGCCGGCACCGTTCCTCCGGAGTTTGCGGGCGGCATCGGTGATGCGGGTGTTCAGAATCTCCGGGAGTTCGTGAACGAAGGTGGAACCCTCGTCACGCTGGATAAGGCCAGCGAGTTCGCCGCCAAACAATTTGCGCTACCCGTGAAGAATGCGCTGGAAGGAGTCCGCCCCCAGGATTTTTACGTTCCAGGGTCTCTTTTGAAAGTTGTTCTCGATACGGACAATCCAATTGCTTACGGCATGCCTCGCGAGGGTGCGGCTTTCGTCCAGCAGAATGCCGCGTTTGAAGTAACCGGGAATGCGAAATCGGTGGGAACCTATCCGCTAACGAATCCTTTAATGAGCGGCTGGATTCTTGGCGAGGAGAAAATTTATGGTAAGGCCGCCGTTGTGGATGTGCCCGTGGGCCGCGGGCGAATCATTCTTCTTTCGATCCGGCCGCAGTTCCGAGCTCAAGTGCGGGGTACCTATAAGCTGTTGTTCAACTCGCTCTACTATGGGCCGGCAACAATGACCATCTATGAAGGCGGAGGCTCGGGCAACAACTAGCGCGAGAACAAAAGGCGCCGCAAGATTTTCGGGGCACAAAAAAGGCACAAAAATCACACAAGGTTAGCCGAATTCCTTTTGTGTCTTTTGTGCCTTTTGTGGCTATTCCCTTTGGGTGCGGCTTTCCCGTTCCGTGCTATCTTCCCTCGCATGTTTTTGAATCTGGGTCCGCTTCGGAAACATCGCGATTACCGGCTGCTTTATACCGGCCAACTCGTCTCGATGTTCGGGAGCATGATCACGTATGTGGCCGTGCCGTATCAGGTATTCGAGCTGACGCATTCCAGTTTTGTGGTCGGCATGCTTGGCGCGGCGCAGCTTGTGCCGTTGCTATTGTTTGCATTGTGGGGCGGCGCGTACGCAGATGCGTTGGATCGGCGGAAGCTGCTAATCGTTTCGGAGATTGTGATGGCCGGCGGTTCGCTGGCGCTCGCGATCAATGGCATGTTGGCCCATGCGAGCGTAACGCTGATTTTTGCGGTCAGCGCGACGATGTCCGCCTGCAACGGCTTTCACCGTCCCGCGCTGGACGCGATGACGCCGCGTCTGGTTGACCGCGAAGATTTGACTGCGGTTTCCGCCTTGAACTTTTTTCGTTTTTCCATCAGCTCCATCGGTGGTCCTGCCCTCGGCGGCGTCTGCATGGCTGCGCTCGGATATCCCCTGACCTACATGATTGATGTGCTGAGCTTCCTCGTCTCGTTAGTGTCTCTGGCGGCCATCCGCCGAATGCCGGCGAGCGATCGCGCCAGCCGGCCGGGTATTCGCAGCATTGTCGAGGGCTTGAAGTACGCGCTCGGCCGGCCCGAACTGATCGGTACGTATGTTGTGGATATGGTCGCTATGACATTCGCGATGCCGATGGCGCTGTTCCCGGCAATGGCCCTCGCTTGGGGAGGCGCTACGGCTGCAGGGTGGTTGTATTCGGCGATGTCGTTTGGAAGTTTATTCACGACGATCTTCAGCGGCTGGACCTCAAAGGTGAATCGGCATGGCGCCGCCGTCGTCATTGCCGCGGCAGTTTGGGCCGTGGCAATTGTGTTTGTCGGCTTTGCTTCCTCGCTGTCGGTCGCTGTAGTTTGCTTGGCAATCGCGGGCGCCGCAGATTCCATCAGTGGAGTCTTTCGATCAACGATCTGGAACGAAACCATCCCGAGCGACTTGCGGGGCCGCCTTGCCGGCGTTGAGATGATCAGCTATTTGAGCGGTCCGCTGCTGGGCAATGCGCGCGCCGG
Organism: Acidobacteriota bacterium; assembly: GCA_003222755.1. Taxonomy (GTDB): domain Bacteria; phylum Acidobacteriota; class Terriglobia; order 20CM-2-55-15; family 20CM-2-55-15; genus 20CM-2-55-15. The sequence goes on along the minus strand of QHXA01000415.1, from coordinate 1,335 downwards.
CTGGGTCGCGTCCATCTCCTCAAACACGATCTCTGTTGTCTCCGGTGGTCTGACGTGTTTCGTCGGCGTGCTCCTCTGCATCCCGCTGCTTTCCGCGTTTTGGAATTATCGCGCCGAACGCCGCGCGGCCGCCGCAGTTGCAGTCGAAACACGGTAGCGAATGTTGCGAGAAAAAAAATGAGGGTGTGAATGCTGTTCGCGGTTGTTCATCACCCACACCCAGTCAGAGAATGTTGGAGGACTGACGCGCGATAATAACGGGCAACGCTGGCAAGCGAAATACGGCAGGTGCCGTATTTTTCCCGAAAAAACAGATTACCCATCAATCTCCAGCAACGCGGAGGATTGCTTCGGGTTTTTCGGGAGCGAGCATGGATGCTTCTTGCGTAAATGAATGCGCCCAATGAAACACGTCGTAAGTGCGGACGGTGAACCGCATGAGCTTCATTCGTTGCTCCTGTTCGGCTTCATCCATGGTCAGCGCGTAGTAAAGCGAAGACGCGACTGCTTCGGTATCGTTGGGATTGACAAGCAGGGCGCCAGTCGCCAGTTCCTCGGCTGCGCCAGCGAATTCGCTGAGCACCAGCACGCCGCGATTATCGGCATGAGCGGCACAGAACTCTTTCGCGACGAGGTTCATGCCGTCCCGGAGCGGCGTTACTAGCGCGACGTGCGCTGCGCGGTAGAACCCCAGCAGTTCGTCCCGAGGAATGGAACGATGGAAATAGCGGATAGGCGTCCATCCGGGGGTGCTGTACTCGCCGTTGATTTCGCTGACCAGCGTTTCGATATCGACCTTCAGGCGTTTGTATTCGGGGATTTCTTCGCGGCTTGGAATGACGATCTGCAACATCGTGACACGGCCCTGCCATTCCTTGTACGTCTGCAAAAATACTCGAAATGCCGTCAGCCGCTCGAGGATTCCTTTCGTATAGTCGAGACGATCGACGCCTAATACCACTTTCGCCTCTCCCACACTTTGAGCGATCGCGCCCGCGGTAACGACGGTTGCAGAGTTTCCAGCCGAGGCAAATTCGTCGAAGTCGATGCTGACCGGATAGCATCCAATCGCGGCAGACAAACCGGCCGTTTTCACAACCAGGCTTTTACCGAGGTGACTAATGCGTGTATCCGGTACGAACCGGCGCAGCGACGCGACGAAATTGCGGACATCGCGCGAAGTCTGAAATCCGATCACGTCGTAGTGCATCAAACCTAAGAGAAGCTCGGCTCGCCAGGGCAGTGCTTCAAAAACGTCGGGGCCCGGAAAGGGGATGTGATTGAAGTAAGCGATTCGATTCTGAAATCCCCGGCGCCGCAACGACTGGGCTACTA
>QHXA01000414.1:17979-20164 GCA_003222755.1 Acidobacteriota bacterium | reverse complement strand
GATTTCAAGACATTCCTTCGCGAAGCCCACCGCCGCGGCATCCGTGTCATTACGGAACTGGTGTTGAATCACACATCCGACCAGCACGCGTGGTTTCAGCGCGCACGGCGCGCGAAACGCGGGAGTCCGGCGCGTAATTTTTATGTATGGAACGACAATACGGAGAAATACAAAGACGCTCGCATCATCTTTAAAGATTTCGAGGCATCGAACTGGAGCTGGGATCCAATGGCGGGCCAATACTACTGGCACCGTTTCTATCATCATCAGCCTGATCTGAACTTCGAGAGTCCCGACGTCATCCGCGGCCTGATGAACGTTGTGAATTTTTGGCTCGGCATGGGTGTGGACGGAATGCGGCTGGACGCGGTGCCGTACCTTTATGAGCGCGACGGCACGAACTGCGAGAATCTGCCGGAAACGCACACATTCTTGAAGCAGCTTCGTAAACAGATCGACCAGCGATTCCGCAATCGCATGCTGCTTGCCGAAGCCAATCAATGGCCGGAAGACGCCGTCTCCTACTTCGGGCAAGGTGACGAATGCCACATGTGCTTTCATTTTCCGGTCATGCCGCGAATGTTCATGTCGCTGCGCATGGAAGACCGTTTTCCGGTCATCGACATCCTGGCGCAGACCCCGCCTGTGCCGGAGATTTGCCAGTGGGCATTGTTCCTGCGGAATCACGATGAACTCACGCTGGAAATGGTGACCGACGAGGAACGCGATTACATGTATCGCGCGTATGCACACGACCCGCAAATGCGCGTCAACCTCGGCATCCGGCGGAGGCTTTCCTCACTACTTGGAAAGGATTGGAATCGCATTGAGCTCATGAATGCGCTGCTGTTCTCGTTGCCGGGAACCCCCGTTCTCTATTACGGCGATGAGATCGCAATGGGCGACAACATTTATCTTGGCGATCGCAACAGTGTACGCACACCCATGCAATGGAGCGCGGACCGGAATGCCGGCTTCTCGAAGGCAGGTCCGCACCGGCTGTATTTGCCTATCATCATTGATCCGGATTCGCACTACGAAGCCTTCAACGTGGAGGCTCAGCAGAACAATCAGTATTCGATGCTGTGGTGGGTCAAACGGCTCATCGCAATGCGCAAGCGTTACAAGGCGTTCGGCCGCGGTACGCTGGAGTTCTTGTACCCCGAGAATCATCGCGTACTGGCATTCATCCGCCGATACCAGGATGAGGTGATTCTGGTCATCGCCAATCTCTCTCGCTTCCCTCAGTATGCGGGTCTGGACCTCTCAGCGTTCAAAGGGACCTCACCCGTCGAACTATTCGGGCGCGCGCAGTTTCCGCCGATCACGGAAACTCTGTACTTTCTGACTCTGGGTCCTCACTCCTTTTATTGGTTCCTGCTCACCCCTGTAGGGGCGGTCTATGACCGCTCGGGCGCGCATAGAGCGCCCCTACAGCTGACAGTCCAAGGCGAATGGCAAAATGTCTTCTCCGGCAGACTCCGTGTAAGCCTTGAACAGCGTCTCGTTGAGTACGTGCAAACCCAAAGATGGTTCGGCGGGAAAGCGCGAAACATCAAATCGGCGTCGTTTGTAGAAATCGTTCCGATATCGTTTAACTCCACTGACGCGTCCATCACGCATGTGCAGATCGAATATACCGAAGAGGACCCGGAGCTTTATATATTGCCTCTGGCATTTGCTTCGGGAGAACGCGCCAACCAAATATGCGAATCATCACCAAACACGGTGTTGGCCAGAGTAACGGTTCGAGATAAAGCCGGCGACAAAGCAGGCTGCTTGTACGATGCGGTGTTCGATAAGAGTTTTTGCAAGACGCTCGTTGAGATGATTGCGCGCCGCAGGCATGTACGCGGTGCAGCCGGTGAGTTCGTCGCCACACCGACGCGCGCGGTCCGGAACGAATGGACGGGCGCAGTAACCAACCTCGAGGTTGCGTCGATGCGTGCGGAACAGAGCAACTCGTCAATCGTATTCGGGGATAAATTGATTTTGAAACTCTTTCGGCGGACGGAGAGTGGCATTAATCCCGATCTGGAGATCGGACAATTTTTAACTGAGCGGGTTGGGTTTGCACATACTCCACCTGTTGCCGGTACAATTGAATACCGGATCAAGAACGGTGAAAGAGTTGCGGTCGCTGTTCTTCAAAAATTCGTATCCAATGAGGGCGACGCATGGCGCC
>QHXA01000414.1:14949-17923 GCA_003222755.1 Acidobacteriota bacterium | reverse complement strand
GACCCGGCCGGCCGACGAATTGAAAGACCTGGAGCGGCCGATGCCATTCGTGGAGCGATTGCAGCACGCCACGATTCCAGAGTTCGCGGGTGAACTGATTGGACCATACTTTGAGAACGTGAAACTTCTCGGAAAACGCACAGCGGAACTGCATGTGGCACTTGCATCCAACAGGGATGACCCGGATTTCTCACCCGAGCCTTTTTCGATTTTGTATCAGCGGTCGCTATACCAGTCGATGAGAAATCACTCGGGCCAAATGCTTCAATTGTTGAAAAAGAATCTGAACTCCGTTCGCGGTGTTGTGCTCGATGACGCGCTGAAGGTGCTTGACCGGCAGAACGTGCTGCTCAACCGCTTCCGCGCTCTACTGTCGCGAAAGATCAACGCGAACCGTACGCGCATCCACGGCGACTTCCATTTGGGACAGGTTCTGTATACCGGAAAGGATTACGTCATCATCGATTTTGAAGGAGAGCCCGCACGTCCGCTGACGGAGCGCCGGATCAAACGAACGCCAATTCGAGATGTCGCGGGGATGTTGCGTTCTTTTCACTACGCGGCGTACACGTCGTTGTTTGGACATCTGGGCAGCGCGATGGTCCGTCCGGAGGATCTTGCCGCAATGGAGCCGTGGGCGCGAATCTGGAACGTGTGGATTTCATCGACTTATCTCCAGTCTTATCTCGATCATGCTCAGTCCGGCGGATTCCTTCCTGCACATCGTGAAGAGCTGAATATTCTTCTCGATGTGTATTTGTTGGAGAAGGCGCTCTACGAACTCGGTTATGAGTTGAATAACCGGCCGGACTGGGTCCGGATTCCGCTTGCCGGAATCCTCCAATTGCTTCAGTCGCCGGAGGCGGCTTGAACCAATCACTTTTGGAGCTCGCGCGGCTCTATGGAATCCAAACATCATACGTGGATATGACACACCAGCGCCGCGATGCTGATCCAGAAGCGCTATTGTTGGTGTTGCAGGCCATGGGCGCAGACGTGAACAGTATGGATGATGTGCCGGACGCGCTTCGATCTCGCAAGGACGAACTGCGAGAGCGCGCCGTGGAACCTGTCGTGGTGGCCTGGGATGGAAAGTTGGGCCGGCGCCGGTTCGAATTTGGATATCACGAGATTGAAATCAAGCGCCGCCCAGTTTTCGTGATCTCGGCGCCCACGAGGGCGTATTTCCCCGCAAATCACCGCCTCTGGGGCATCTTCGCTCCGATTTATGCGCTGCATTCGAAGCGCAATCCCTACGCTGGAGACGTCACGGATTTCGAAAACTTAATGGATTGGATTTACAGCCTTGGCGGAAGTGTCGCGGCATCGCTGCCGCTGCTGGGCGCCTTTCTGGACGAGCCGTTTCAGGCCAGCCCCTATTCACCCGCAACGCGGCTTTTCTGGAATCAGTTCTATATCGATCTCGATCGCATTCCGGAATTCGACGGCTATCGCTCTGGCGAGCCGCCAAAGAAAACCAAGTATGTCGATTATCGCGGCGTCATGGCGTACAAGCGGCACATTCTCGAAGAACTCTCCCACAAGTTTTTCTCTGCAGCCACACGCGAACGGCAGCAGGCATTTGGTAAGTTCGTCCGCGAGAACAAAGCCGTCGAAGACTATGCGAAGTTCCGCGCGGTGGTGGATCGGCAGCGGACCGGTTGGCACGATTGGCCGGCGCGACTACGTGACGGCACCATTCGAAAAGACGATTACGACGAAGCAACGAAAAACTATCATCTCTATTCGCAATGGATCATTCAGGACCAGCTCCAAGCGCTGTCACAACGGGCAGCAGCGAGGGGTCAGTTCCTATATCTGGATCTTCCACTTGGGCTCCACTCTGACGGTTATGACGTGTGGCGCAATCGCGATCTTTTTGTCGATCGGGTCGCCGGCGGCGCTCCCCCCGATCCTGTTTTCACGAGAGGACAGAATTGGGGATTCCCTCCGATGAATCCGGAGTCAATGCGCCTGAATCGGTATCAATACGTCATCGCATTTCTGCGAAATCATTTTCAATACGCGAAGCTGCTTCGCATCGATCATGTGATGGGCCTGCACCGTCTGTACTGGATCCCTGACGAGCTGACCGGCGACAAAGGTGTGTATGTCGAATATCCGGCCGAAGAACTGTGGGCAATTCTCTCGCTGGAGTCTCATCGCTACAGGGCAGGAATCGTGGGAGAAAATCTGGGCACCGTTCCGCCGGAGGTCAATGCGGCAATGGCTGACCATGACATCCGGCAGATGTACGTCGTGCAGTACGAGCTTATGGGTGATCCGGAAAAGCCGACTCTCCGCCCGCCTCCCGAGAAATGTGTTGCAAGCCTCAACACGCACGATATGCCGCCGTTTCGCGCATTCCTGGACGGAACAGATATCGACGATCGCCTAGATCTGGGTTTTCTCGATGAGAAGAGTGCGCGTGACGAACGCAAGCGGCGAGCGAAGATGCGTGCGGCATTACAAAACGACGGGCATAATTCGCGGAACGCAATCAGAATGCTGCAGTTTCTATCCGACAGTATGGCCAACATCGTGCTTGTGAACCTGGAGGATCTCTGGGACGAGACTCGTCCGCAAAATGTTCCAGCAACCAGTACAGAGCGGCCCAACTGGCGCCGCCGCGTGAGGCCGACTTTGGAGCAAATCCGAAAGATGTCTGGAGTTGCCGAGGTACTCTCCCATGTCTTTGCTCAGCGATCACGATCTCTACCTGTTTAATGAAGGCACCCACATCAGACTTCACGAGCGGCTTGGATCACACCAACGTACTGTCGATGGCGCGGAAGGTACGAATTTCGCGGTCTGGGCGCCGGATGCCGGGCAAGTTTTTGTAATGGGCGGGTTCAACGGTTGGGATAAGGGGAGCCATCCGCTTCACCCGCGCGGCTCGTCCGGAATCTGGGAGGGTTTTATCCCGCATGTCCGGCACGGCGAGGCCTACAAGTACCACGTGGTATCCCGTTAC
>QHXA01000414.1:11527-14910 GCA_003222755.1 Acidobacteriota bacterium | reverse complement strand
ACGGCTACACGGTCGACAAAGCCGACCCTTTCGCGATTCATGCAGAGACGCCGCCACACACTGCTTCGATTGGGTGGAATCTCGACTACGACTGGCGCGATCAGGAATGGATGCGGGATCGTGGCCGGCGCATTTCTCTGAACGCGCCGATATCCATTTACGAGGTGCATGCAGGATCCTGGCGCCGCGTCCCGGAAGACAACAACCGGTGGTTGAGTTATCGCGAACTGGCTCCGCTGCTGGCCGAATACCTCGAGCAGATGGGCTTCACTCACGTCGAATTTCTACCACTCACCGAGCATCCCTTCTATGGTTCGTGGGGATATCAAACGACCGGCTACTTCGCGGCCACGAGCCGGTACGGCACGCCGCAAGATTTGATGTATCTCATCGATTACCTGCACCAGCGAGGGATCGGCGTGATTCTCGATTGGGTGCCTTCGCACTTTCCAACCGACGATTGGGCGCTTGGCTATTTTGACGGCACGCACCTTTTCGAACACTCCGACCCGCGAAAAGGGATTCATAAAGACTGGGACAGCTATGTCTTCAATTATGGCCGGCATGAGGTGCGCAGCTTTCTCCTCAGCAGCGCGATCTTCTGGCTGGACACGTATCACCTCGACGGATTGCGCGTGGATGCGGTGGCTTCAATGTTGTATCTCGACTATTCGCGCAAACAAGGGGAGTGGATTCCGAACCAGTTCGGCAGTCGCGAGAACCTGGAAGCAATTGATTTCCTCCGCCACTTCAACGCTGAAGTTTACAAGCGTCACGCCGATGTTCAGACCATCGCTGAAGAATCCACGGCATGGCCGATGGTCTCTCGGCCGACCTATGTCGGCGGTCTTGGCTTCGGTCTCAAATGGGACATGGGTTGGATGCACGACACGCTGGAGTACATGAGCAAGAACCCCATCCACCGCAAATATCACCACAACAAACTGACGTTCCGCATGATCTACGCCTGGCACGAGAATTTCGTGTTGCCCTTATCCCATGACGAGGTCGTGCACGGTAAAAGCTCACTACTGGGAAAAATGCCCGGTGACCTGTGGCAAAAGTTCGCGAACCTACGGCTGATGTATGCGTACATGTATGCGCAACCCGCGAAAAAGCTGCTGTTCATGGGCAGCGAGTTTGGTCAATGGGCCGAATGGTCGCACGATTTGAGTCTGGAATGGCACTTGCTCCAATATGACTCGCACCGGGGTCTGCAAAATTGGGTTGCCGATCTGAATCGCGCCTACCGTGCGGAGCGAGCGCTGCACGAATTTGACTGTGATCCCATGGGATTTGAGTGGATCGATGCGAACGACTCCGAGCAGAGCCTGCTGAGCTTCATGCGGAAGTCGCGAGGCGGAGACCAAATCGTTGTCGTGGTTTTCAATTTCACTCCGCTTCCGCGGCACAACTATCGCGTCGGTGTACCCCGCGGTGGTTATTGGCAAGAAATTCTGAATAGCGATTCGGAATCCTACGGCGGCGCGGGTTTTGGCAACCTCGGCGGTACAGAGGCGCAACAGATCGCTGCGCACGGTCGCGAGCACTCGTTGAACTTGATCGTACCGCCGCTGGGCGCGGTCTTCTTCAAGAGCGCTGGATGAACTGTAGGGGCGGTCCATGACTGCCCACAATCTCTCACGCCGAACATGCCTGAGGATTTAGGAGCAATTTGGATGGAGGATGACCGGTGCCGGTTTCGAGTCTGGGCGCCGGCGTCGGAGCGAGTGCATCTGCACCTCGTCGCGCCTCGAGAGCGTGTGGTCTGCATGCAACCGAGAACGCTCGGTTATCACACTGCATTAGTGCAAGGGACACCACCGGGGACCAGGTATTTGTACCGGCTCTCGACGGGCAGCGAATTTCCTGATCCAGTTTCGCGTTCCCAGCCAGAGGGGGTTCATGGCCCGTCGGAAGTAATCAATCGTCAATTCGCCTGGACTGACGCCCACTGGTTCGGTGTTCCCATCGAACACTACGTTATCTATGAATTACACGTGGGAACGTTTACATCTGCTGGAACGTTCGACGCTGTGATTCCGTACCTCGACGAGCTTGCCGGCATCGGCATCACGGCTATAGAGCTGATGCCTGTCGCCCAATTCCCCGGCGCCCGGAATTGGGGCTACGACGGGGTTTTTCCGTTTGCCGTTCAAAACTCATATGGCGGACCGTGTGGCTTGAGAAAATTGGTGAACGCATGTCACGAGCGCAGGTTGGCGGTCATCCTGGATGTGGTCTACAACCACATCGGACCCGAAGGAAATTATCTGACGCAGTTCGCGCCGTATTTCACGGACCGGTACAAAACACCGTGGGGCCGTGCGCTGAACTTCGACGATATGAACAGTGATGAAGTTCGCCATTTCTTCATATGCAACGCGCTAGAGTGGATTACGGACTATCACATCGACGCTCTGCGCCTCGATGCCGTGCACGCAATCCTGGATCATTCCGCATTGAACTTTTTGGAAGAGCTCGGCGATGCCGTCCACCAACGAGGAACCGAGCTGAATCGGCGGGCGTATGTGATTGCTGAAAGCGCGCTGAACGACACCCGTATCATTCGTCCGCCTGAGCTGGGCGGGTACGGACTTGATGCGCAGTGGAACGATGACTTCCATCATTCGCTGCACACGCTGTTGACGCGAGAGCGAGGAGGCTACTACGTCGACTTCGGCGATTTCCAACATATGGCGCAGGCATTCTCGGAAGGCTTTGTTTATTCGGGCCATTACTCGGTGAATCGTGGGCGGCGTCATGGAAACTCGTCACGCGGCGTGTCGCCGGCAAAATTCGTGGTCTACGCACAGAATCATGACCAGGTGGGCAACCGCATGATGGGGGAGCGTCTGGGGCAGCTTGTTTCATTTGAAGCATACAAGCTTGCCGCGAGCCTCGTGTTGCTTTCACCGTTCGTGCCACTGCTCTTCATGGGCGATGAGTACGGCGAGACCGCCCCGTTCCAATATTTCGTCAGCCATTCCGATCCGGAGCTGGTGCAGGCGGTGCGGCGCGGCCGCAAAGAGGAATTTGCTTCATTCAACTGGCAGGGTGAACCGCCCGATCCGCAGGACGAGAAAACGTTCGAACGCTCGAAGCTGAATCATTACCTAAAGAAGAAACGGCCGCATCAAGCGCTGCTCGCCTTCCACAAGGAGCTGATTCGGCTCCGCAAGTCGCTGCTGGCGCTCCGCCGTTTGAGTAAAGACACGATGGATGTGGTGAGTTTCGAAGAACAGTCCGTTCTTGCCGTGCGCCGCTGGAATGAGACGAACGAAGTAATCACGATATTTAACTTCAAGGATGAGCTGGTTTCCGACTTCCAAAGTATTCCTTACGGCGTCTGGAACAAACGCCTGGACTCGTCGGATGCTCGC
>QHXA01000414.1:9562-11387 GCA_003222755.1 Acidobacteriota bacterium | reverse complement strand
GGAATTCGTTGAGCTGCAGGATTCCGCCTATCCCTTCCACGACTGGAACGAACGCATCACAGCCGAATGTTACGCGCCGAATGGGATGTCGCGAATTCTGGATGGCTACCACAACATCGTGAAGATCACAAACAACTACGCCCACATCAGTTTCAATTTCGGTCCGGCGTTGCTGGCATGGCTGGCACAGAAAGAACCCGAGACGTATCAGGCAATTCTCGACGCGGACAAGGAAAGCCAAAAGCGCTTCTCGGGCCACGGTAACGCGATCGCGCAAAGCTACAATCATGCGATCCTTCCGCTGTGCAATTCGCGCGATAAGTACACTCAGGTCTATTGGGGTATCCGCGATTTTGAATTCCGCTTTGGACGAAAGCCCGAAGGTATGTGGCTGCCCGAAACCGCAGTCGATCTACAAACTCTCGACATCCTCGCCGGTCTCGGACTGCGCTTCACCATCCTTTCACCATATCAGGCAAAACGGACACGCAAGATTCGAGGCCGGGCCTGGAAAGACGCCAGCGGCGCCAAGATCGATCCCTCGATGCCGTACCAGGTCCGTTTACCCTCCGGGCGGCGCATTGCTGTGTTTTTCTATGATGCGCCTATCTCTCAAGCAGTCGCGTTCGAGCGCCTGCTCGAGAAAGGCGAAAACTTCGCCGGTCGGCTTACTTCCGCCTTCTCGGATGCGCGCACGTGGCCGCAGATCGTCCACATCGCGACCGACGGTGAGACTTATGGCCATCACCACAAGAAAGGCGATATGGCGCTGGCGTATGCCCTCGATCACATTGAGGCGAACCATCCGGGAATGATCACCAACTACGGTGAGTATCTCGAGCGCCACCCTCCAACGCATGAAGCCGAAATCTGGGAACGTACTTCATGGAGTTGTTCGCATGGCATCGAGCGCTGGAACAGCAACTGTGGATGCAACTCCGGCGGTCGTCCGAACTGGAACCAGGAATGGCGCGCTCCCTTGCGCCAGGCATTCGACTGGTTGCGTGACCTGACCGCTTCTCCGTTTGAACAGAAAGCCCGCGAAATTTTCCGTGACCCTTGGGCCGGGCGCAATGAGTACATCTCCGTCATCCTGAACCGCTCGCCGGATAACGTGGATAGCTTCTTCAGGAAACACGCCACCCACGAACTCACACAGGAAGAAAAACTCACCGCGCTGAAGCTGATGGAGATGCAGCGTCACGCCATGCTGATGTACACCAGTTGTGGATGGTTCTTCGATGAACTATCCGGCATCGAAACCACGCAGGTCATACAGTACGCAGCGCGCACCGTACAGTTGTACGAGAGGATCTTCGGTGAATCGATCGAAGCGATGTTTCTGGAACGGCTCGCTGCCGCGAAAAGCAATATTGCGGAACACCAGCATGGGCGGGCTATTTATGAGAAGTTTGTCAAACCGGCAATAGTGGATCGAAAGAAAGTCGCAGCGCACTATGGTCTGATTTCGCTGTTCGAAGGTTATCCCGACGAAGCCAAAATTTACTGTTACAAAGTGCAGCGCGAAGACTCGGAACGCATTGAAGCGGGCCGTTCAAAGCTGGTTGTCGGGAAGGCCAGGATCACTTCGGAAATCACTCAGGAGTCGGAAGTCTTCAGCTTCGGCGCTTTGCACATTGGCGATCACATGATGAATTGCGGTGTGCGCAAGGATGGAAGCCAAGAGGACTACAACGTTCTGAAAGACGATGTGATCGGCCCGTTCAACCGGGCCGACTTCTCAGAGGTCATTCGCGTCCTGGACCAGCACTTCGGTGAGACGTATTCCCTGCGATCGATCTTTCACGATGACCAACGCAAGATC
>QHXA01000414.1:9023-9545 GCA_003222755.1 Acidobacteriota bacterium | reverse complement strand
TTCGCGGGCGAATTGAATGCGCTCGTTCATCAATTAACGGAGTTTGCCGAAGACGATCGCCACGCACGCGATCTGCGCATTCCTCTTCCGAGGGCGTTCTCAATCGCAGCGGAGTTTGCCATTAACAGCAGCGTGCGCACGGCTTTCGAGGATATCGAGAATCTGGACTTCACGCGTATCAACACTCTGATTGAAGAAGCGCGCGCCGAAGGAGTGTCGCTCGACGAGGCAACACTGGGCTTTGCATTGCGGAAAACGATCAAGAAACTTTCGGAACAGTTCCTCGAGAGTCCGGACAACCTCGAGCTGATGAAGAAGCTCGAAGCCGCAGCCGGCGTCGCGCGCAGGCTGCCCTTTGACGTGAACGTCTGGAGAGCGCAGAACAATTACTATCAGATGCTTCAGAAGGTCTTTCCGGAACGGGTCCAAAATGCCACGCAAGGCGATGCCGCAGCTCGCGAATGGGTGGAGCACTTTGTCGCGCTCGGCAAAAATTTGACAGTAAAGGTGGATACGCCGGTG
>QHXA01000414.1:4121-8966 GCA_003222755.1 Acidobacteriota bacterium | reverse complement strand
TCAACCTATCGTCTGCAGTTCAACCGCGACTTCCGCTTCTCGGATGCTCTGCGAATCCTCGATTACCTGCACGAGCTTGGGATCACCGATCTGTACGCCTCGCCAATTCTGAAAGCGCGTCCCGGCAGCACGCACGGCTACGATGTGACCGATCCAACTCAACTCAATCCGGAGATCGGCACTCCGGAAGAATTCGCCGAGCTGTGCCGCGCGCTTCAGGCCAGGGACATGGGCTTAATCGTGGATATCGTGCCGAATCATATGGCCGCAAGCATTGATAATCCGTGGTGGTTTGATGTCCTGGAGAAAGGTGAAGAGTCGACCTACGCCGAGTTCTTCGATGTGAATTGGGCATCCAAAAAGGTCTTGTTGCCGATTCTCGCGCGGCCGTATGGAGAGGCTCTGGAGAATCGGGAGCTCATGATCACCGTCGAGAACGGCCGGCCGGTGTTGCAATATTACGAACAGAAGCTGCCGATTGCTGCGGGCGCGGAGAACCTTAGTGCGGACGCCATCGACCGAATCCTGTCGCGCCAGCATTACCGCCTTGCCCACTGGCGCAAAGCCGCAGACAGTATCAATTACCGCCGCTTCTTCGACATCAGTGATTTCGTCGGGCTTCGTGCGGAACGCGACGATGTTTTTCAAGCGACTCATGTCTTCGTCCTGAAGCTCATCGAACAAGGCGACGTCACGGGCTTGCGAATCGATCACATTGATGGCCTGCTCGATCCGAAGCGTTATCTCGATCGCCTCCCGGACACATATGTCATCACAGAAAAGATCCTCGCAGGCAATGAGCAACTACCATGCGAGTGGCGCACGCACGGCACGACCGGGTACGACTTTCTGAACTTCGCCAATGGCGCATTCATTGATCGTGAAGGCTTTAACAAATTGGAGCGAATGTACTCGGATTTCACGGGTTCAAGGAAAACCCTCAATCAAGTATTTCGTGAATGCAAACGGCAGGTGATGCAAGAACTCTTCGCGGGCGAATTGAATGCGCTCGTTCATCAATTAACGGAGTTTGCCGAAGACGATCGCCACGCACGCGATCTGCGCAGTGAAGAACTGAAAGAGGCGTTCGTATCCGTTACCGCCTGCTTGCCCGTTTATCGGACATACATTCGCGAGGAAGATGTGTCCGAAACAGATCGCGCCTATATCGAAGACGCAATTGCCGTCGCGGGAAGCGGCGCCGCTTTCGATTTTCTGCGGCGAGTCCTTCTGGTTGAGCCCGCATGGTACATCCAGCATCGCAAGCCGGAATACCTGGATTTTGTCATGCGGTGGCAGCAGTTCACCGGACCGGTAATGGCGAAAGGTCTGGAGGACACGGCGTTCTATCTTCACAATGCGTTGATGTCGGTGAACGAAGTCGGCGGCGACTGCAACGGTCCAGAGATTTATTTCGGCCTGGAAGAATTCCATCGGCGCAATCTCGCCCGTCACGCGCGCTGGCCACGGACGATGAATACCACTTCTACGCACGACACGAAACGCAGCGAAGACGTGCGGGCGCGGATCAACGTGCTGTCGGAGTTTCCCGATGAGTGGTCGCGGTGCCTGCGACGGTGGAGTCGCATGAACCCGAGTGAAATCGCTCCGGACTGCAACGAGCAGGTTCTCGTGTACCAGTCAATGCTCGGCGCGTGGCCCATAGAAGTCGATCGCTTGAAACAGTACGTCACGAAAGCTCTGCGTGAAGGGAAGAAACACACAAGTTGGATTAACATCAATGAAGAGTATGAGGAACGGGTGCTCTCGTTCGTTGAGTCGCTGTACTCGAACGAGTCATTCTTGAAAGGATTTGGGCGTCTGCAAAAGAAGGTAGCCTATTTCGGCGCCTTGTCTGCCCTGGGTCAGGTCATTCTAAAGATGACGTCACCCGGCATCCCCGACTTCTACCGAGGAACGGAGATCTGGGACCTGAGTCTCGCGGATCCTGACAATCGGAGGCCCGTTGATTTCTCTTCCCGCCTTACAATGCTCGATGATTTGAAGAAACACGCCAACATCCGCCAGCTTCTTAAGCACTGGTCCGACGGGCGCCTCAAGATGTTTGCGACCTGGAAACTGCTCCGCTTTCGCCGTGAGCATGCGAGCCTTTTCGAGCAAGGCGAATACATCCCTCTCCGCGTCACCGGCACGCGCTCGAATCACGTCATCGCGTTTGCCCGTCACCTGCATAACGAGTGGTGCATCGTCACTGTCCCGCGCCTGTGCGCCTCGCTCACGCGCGCCGGTTCTCCGCCCATTGGAGAGAAGGTGTGGGGCGACACTCAAATCGAACTGCCGCAGGGTGTGCCTTCAAGTGGGACGGATATCTTCACGAATAAGCGAGTGTTGATGAGTGCAGCTTCAGAGTTATTTGGAATTTTGCCTTTTGGTGTCGTTGCGTCCGAGCACAGTTCGCCGGTTGAGAGTGATCAGGGCAAACATGCCCAGCCGGTGCATCCATGGCTGTAGCGTACGTTCCAGTGCGCGCCACAACCCGAAGCTCCAGCCAGGCGCGAGGGCTCTCATCGAAACGCCGCCGGAAAGCAGATAGCGGAATGGCATCTGGATGTCGATGCTGTGAATGGCCCAGGCCGGGAATTCCCGCTCAAAGTCGGCCCGATCTCGTTCGAACAGAATCCACGGCAAAGCGCCGTTGGCGCCGGAAAGCGGACCTGTGCTCGGGAACTCCCATTCCCGCGTGTCCGGCCGGAACGGTTCGTGATGCAACTTGCCGTAGACCAGTTTCGACCACACGGTGACCCACGGCTCGATCATCACGATTGCGCCACCAGGACGTACGCACCGCGCGGCTTCAGCAAAGAATCGTCGAGGTTGGCTGAGATGGTGAAGGACATCCAACATGACTATTCCGCGGAGCGCGCGATCAGCAAAAGGCAATGTCAGACCATCCAAAACGATATCGACGCGGCTATTATCGACCACATCCGATGTAATAACGTCGGGCATATATTCACGAAAAAAACCGGCGCCCGTCCCGACCTCCAAAACTGCTCCCCCGCCTGGCGGCAGTGCGGCCATCAACTGCTCGTACCATTCTTCATAGATTCGGTGTAGGAACGGCTTCTCTCGAATGATCTGATACCGCAGTTGGACAATACGCGGATCGTCGAGATCAAGGTTGCGTGTCAGGGGGTGAGCCAACCAGGTCTTCAGCAGATTGTGGAATATACTGGGGCGCGTGAATGTCGGCGCGTCATCTTTAGTGGGTTCGTATCTCGATCGCATTCGGGAGTTCTACGACACGGCTCCAACCCGTTCGACATGGTTTGGACGTTTTTACCGTTCCCTTCTTGCGAAATATTACTGCCATTTGATTCCACCGCAGGCCAGCATTCTGGAAATCGGGTGTGGCAGCGGGGAGCTTTTGTCGCATCTCCCGAACCGTGATGTAACCGGTGTGGATGTCTCGGCGAAGCGGATCGCGGCAGCCGGCGGCCGGAGAGATGTTGTGCCGGGACGGCGCACTCGATCGCACTTTTGACTACATCGTTCTCTCGGAAACGGTCAACTTCAGCCCCGATGTCCAAACACTACTCGAGCGTCTGAAACAATTTGCAAACACGGAAACGCGCCTGGTTCTGAACTTCTACAACACCGTCTGGTATCCCATGCTGCGATTGGCAACGTTTCTTGGTTTGAAGTCGCGGGAGCCGATGACGAACTGGCTCAGTTCCTCCGATGTCCGTGGACTCCTGGATCTTGCAAGCTGGGAAATCATTCATGAGGAACAACGGATCATTTGTCCGATACCCCTTTTGCGTTTTGAGCGGCTGTTGAACCGGTTTATAGCCCCGCTCCTTCCTTTTGTTTCGCTGACGATATTCCAAACCGCGCGGCTCCGTCCGATGAGTGCGATGGGGCCGCAAAGCGTTTCGATTATAGTCCCGGCAAGGAACGAAGCCGGCAATATTGACGCGGCACTGCAACGCATTCCCGCCATGGGATCGAGGACGGAAATCATTTTCGTCGAAGGCCATTCGAAGGATGAAACATGGCAGCGGATTCAATCTGCGATTAACAGATATCCGCAGCTGGACGTGAAGGCGCTTCAACAGACCGGCATCGGAAAAGGCAATGCCGTGCGGGAGGGATTTGCCGTCGCCACAGGAGACATCTTGATGATTCTCGATGCCGATCTCACCGTCCCACCCGAAGACCTGCCGAAGTTTTACCTCGCCTTGATTTCCGGCCGTACCGAATTTGCGAATGGCGTGCGCCTGGTTTATCCAATGGATGGCAAAGCCATGCGCTTTCTGAATATGTGCGCCAACAAGTTCTTCAGCCTTGCGTTCACGTGGGTGCTTGGACAGCCAATAAAGGATACGTTGTGCGGCACGAAGGCTCTGTTCAGGCGCGACTACTTGCGGATAGCGGCGAATCGGGCGGTGTTCGGAGATTTCGATCCTTTTGGCGATTTCGACCTCTTATTCGGCGCGCGAAAACTGAACCTCAAGATTAGCGATATTCCCATTCGCTATCAGGAACGGACTTACGGCACAACGAACATCCATCGATGGTCGCATGGGATGTTGCTGCTTCGGATGCTCGGGTTTTCACTCGTGCGACTGAAGATGGTGTGAAAATCCAGCGTCGAATTTCGGCGAGGAGTATGTAGTCGCGCGGCTTCAGCCCGCGTTCACATTATGCTGGAGCCCTGGAAAGGCAGCGACATCTCCAACTGCAGGGCCGCTACGCGGCTGGAATCTCCAGTACCCAATTCTCTCCGTCCGTGAAATCCTGATATCGTCTCAAGGTATGGCGCAGCAAATTGGATTCTGGGACCGGGTAAAGATGGCGTGGCGCGTTCTCATCAGCGCTCAA
>QHXA01000414.1:0-4052 GCA_003222755.1 Acidobacteriota bacterium | reverse complement strand
TCCGCCGGAGCGTGTGCATGCGTCTGGGCTGATGCTGCTGGCAGCGTTTCAACGCGAAGGCCGTCTCGTTGATTTTCTGCAGCAGGATGTGGCCGGCTTCTCTGATGAAGAAATCGGGGCGGCGGCGCGCGTGGTGCACAGCGGATGTCGCAAGGCTCTGCGGCAGTTTTTTGAAGTGGCTCCGGCGTTAAATGGCGCCGAAGGCGCGCCGATGACCGTGCCCGCCGGATTCGATGCGCAGCGTACGCGGCTTACTGGAAATGTCAGCGGACAACCGCCGTTCAAGGGAACCCTCAGACATCACGGATGGATCGTAACCGACATCCGCATGCCCTCCATATCCGAAGCGCTGGATCCTCGCGTGATCGCGCCGGCCGAAGTGGAGTTACCTTAAGCCATGACCCAGCACGTTATCGGTATTGATCTCGGCACCACGAACTGCGCTCTCTCCTGGCGCGACTTGACCGAAGGATCCGGAGACGTGGTTCCCATTCCTCAACTGACTGCCCCCGGCACAGTCGAAGAGCGGTTTTTGCTTCCATCCTTTTTATATCTGGCGAAGGAAGGCGAGTTTCCCGCCGGCGCACTCGCTCTGCCGTGGGACAAGAAAGTCCCGTACAGTGCCGGTGAATTTGCGCGCGCCCATGGCGCGAAGGTCCCGACCCGCCTGGTTGCATCGGCCAAAAGCTGGCTGAGCCACACTGGCGTTGATCGTAACGGCGCGCTCTTGCCCTGGCAGGCGCCGCCGGAAGTGGAACGGATTTCTCCGGTGGAGGCATCCGCTCGCTATCTCAAACATCTCACGGGCGCCTGGACAACTTCGCGGAAGAGCGATGTGGATTCCGAAGAGATCATCATCACCGTGCCCGCATCCTTCGATGCCGCAGCGCGGGAGCTCACAATGCAAGCCGCAAACCAGGCAGGTCTTCACAACGTGACCCTGCTGGAAGAACCGCAGGCGGCGCTGTATGCCTGGCTGGAAAAAGTCGGCGATGGGTTCCGCAAGCAAGTTAAGGTCGGCGACGTCATCCTGGTGGTGGACGTCGGCGGCGGCACAACCGACTTGTCCTTGATGGCCGTGACCGAACAGGATGGGGACCTGCAGCTGACACGCATGGCCGTCGGCGATCACATCCTGCTCGGTGGCGACAACATGGACCTGACACTGGCGCACCATCTCGCGCAAGGGAAAAATTTAGACGCCTGGCAGTTTACGGCTCTGACGTACGGATGCCGTCAGGCGAAGGAACGCCTCTTTGCTGACGCAAAACTGAAGAAGGTTCCGATCTCGATTCCAAGCCGCGGTTCCGCCCTCGTCGGCGGCACGATCAAAGCCGAACTGACGCGCGAAGATGTCTCCCGCATTCTCGTCGATGGCTTCATGCCGCAAGTCCGTGTGACGGACGTTCCGCGCACCGCTCGCCGGACGGGATTAACGCAGGTGGGCTTGCCTTACGCGCAGGACCCCGGCATCACACGACACCTGGCCGCCTTCCTGACTCGGCAGTCGCGAATTGCCGAGGGAAAGTCGTTCGTGCACCCGACAGCGATTCTTTTCAATGGCGGCGTATTCAAAGCATCAGCCCTGAAGGCGCGTGTTGTTGAAGTGGTGAATGACTGGCTGGCTAAAGATTCCGGTTCTCCCGTGAAGGAACTCGAAGGCGCCGATCTCGATCTGGCGGTCGCGCGTGGTGCGGCGTATTACGGATGGGTCCGGCACGGCCACGGCATTCGCATCCGCGGCGGCACCGCTCGCGCTTACTACGTGGGCGTTGAAGCCGCAGTGCCGGCTGTACCTGGTTTTGAGCCGCCGGTGAAAGCGCTGTGCGTGGCGCCCTTCGGCATGGAAGAAGGCACGAAAGCGGATATTCCTCCGCAGGAATTTGCGCTTGTCGTGGGCGAACCTACCGTGTTCCGATTCTTCGAGTCGTCTGTTCGCCGGGAAGACCGAGTCGGGGACATGATCGACGATGCCGCTCGAACTGAGGAACTCGAAGAAGTCGCGCCCATCGAGACGACGCTCGGCGGGGACTCGGGCAAACTCGTCCCGGTGAATCTACAAGCCGCCGTAACAGAAGTAGGGACCCTCGAGCTTCGATGTCTGGAGAAAGGCGGCGCCGGGCGGTGGAAACTCGAACTGAACGTCAGGACGAAAGAGGAATGAAATGAGGCACCCCGAAGGGGGCGCTGGAGGTTTGACCCTTTGCGCACGCCGGAGGCGTGCCAGGAAATTAGCCGGGGGTTAAGCGAGCGGGAGCGAGCGCAACCCCCGGTTGTCTGAAGCCAAGGACATCCACACCCTGAAAGGGTGTCGAGGAGTCGTCGCACCCCTGCCGGGGTGCGCATTTCGTCAAGTTCGTTGTCCGGGAGTACGCGCACAAAGGACGTGCGCGTACTCCCGGCTAATTTACTTGCACGCCTCCGGCGTGCGTGCGCACCCTAGATGACTCTTTCCAGTGATTACCTCGTTGGCATCGATCTCGGCACCTCCAACTGCGCGGTCGCCTACATCGATCCGAGGCGCGGGCCAGACGCTCCGGTCCAAGACTTCCCGATCACGCAGGCTATCCGCCCCGCTGATATCCGGCCCGGGCCGCTGCTCCCATCGGCGATTTATCTGCCGCATGCCGAGGAACTCTCGCCAGAGACCTACGCACTGCCGTGGGACGCCGCTCCCTCCTACATCGTCGGCGAATTCGCCCGCTGGCAAGGCGCGCGCGTTCCGGCGCGGCTGATCACGTCCGCGAAATCGTGGCTTTCCCACTCCGGCGTAGACCGCACCGCGGCCATCTTGCCCTGGGGCGCCCCATTGGACGTCGAAAAGATGTCGCCCGTCGAGGCCTCATCTCGTCTGCTGCTCCACATGCGCAATGCGTGGAACGACGCACACCCCGATGCTCCTCTCGAAACGCTCGAGGTCGTGATCACAGTCCCCGCGTCTTTCGATGAAGTCGCTCGCGCCCTGACAGTCACGGCCGCGCGCCATGCCGGTTTTGAAAAGTTCACTCTGCTCGAAGAACCGCAGGCCGCCTTCTACGATTTCACCGCACGCCACCGTCACAATCTCGAGACGGTGCTCGAGGGCATCGGCCTGGTGCTGGTGGTCGATGTCGGAGGTGGAACTTCCGATTTCACGCTCGTGCAAGTCGGCCAAGACCAGACGCTGCGGCGCATCGCCGTCGGCGAGCATCTCATGCTTGGCGGTGACAATATGGACGCGGCAATCGCGCGCAGAGCCGAAGAACAGATGACCGCCGGCGGGCGAAAGCTCAGCGCAACCCAGTGGAGCGAACTCCTCCAGGCCAGTCGCGCCGCCAAAGAATCATTGCTCTCGGCGAGCTCGCCGGAAACGTATCACGTTTCTGTTCTCGCCGAAGGCGGACGGCTGATTGGCGGTTCGATGTCTGCGAAGCTCTCGCGGGAAGATATCGAACGCATTGTCCTCGACGGCTTCTTCCCTCCATGTGGTCCTAACGATTTGCCACGACGTGCGACGCGCGTCGCGCTTCAGGAATTCGGGCTGCCCTACGCACAGGATGCCGCCGTGATGCGTCAACTCGCCGGGTTTCTCCACACACACGCTGCGGCCGGCCGCCCCGATGCCGTCCTGATGAATGGCGGCGTTTTCAACTCGCCTGCCATCGCGGCGCGCCTGGTTGAAGTGGTTTCCAGCTGGTGGCCTGGCGCCTCCGGCATTCGCGTGCTCGAGCACCAATCACTCGAACTCGCTGTGGCGCGTGGCGCGGCCTGGTACGGCATGGTCCGTCGCGGCATGGGCCGCCGCATCGGCGGCGGCGCGGCGCATTCATTCTACGTTGGGCTGGAAACAAAACGCGGCGAAGAACCCAAAGCACTATGTCTTATTCCGCGTGGTGCCGAAGAAGGTCAGACATTAGAACTGGGCGGCCGCACTTTTAATCTGACGCTGGGCAGGCCGGTACAGTTTCCGCTATTTACATCGGCATCCGATCGCGTTGTGTCTTCCGGAGAGATTGTCACCGTGGGTGACGACCTTCACGCGCTCCCGCCAATTCATACGGTGCTGAAGAGCG
>QHXA01000413.1:7452-7976 GCA_003222755.1 Acidobacteriota bacterium | reverse complement strand
GAATGTTCCGCCGAGAGTGTAAAACACCTCGGTGTACGGGCTGATGTAAGGGGCCGGCTGGTTCCTCTGAGCCGGCATGGTGAAGTACGAGTATTTGACTGTTCCACCAGGTCGTCCTGGAAGTCCCGGACCGCAGAATGCGGTTGCACCTGTGATATTTCCTACCTCGTTTGGTGTGAGCAGCACGACCCGTGCTTCACCAAAGGGACCACTCTCGTGCGGACGGGCCGGATCGTTTATGTTCGATATCACGTCGGCAGGAGTACCAGGCGGGACGGCCGGAGGGGGAGTACCTGGAAAGTGCAGCCCATCTCCTCTCTGCTCCGCCCAAAACGCTGTACGCGTGATTTCTTCAAAATTGATCGGTGGTATAGGCGCATCATATTTCACGACCTCCGAACCTGAAGTATGGAAGAAGTTGTCGAGTCCGCACGGCATCGCAAAAGAGAAGATGCGTGCAGGCTGGCTGCTGGTGTCATGGAAACCATGAACCGGCCCTTGCGGACCGTAAACGACCGTCCCGG
>QHXA01000413.1:4571-7360 GCA_003222755.1 Acidobacteriota bacterium | reverse complement strand
TTGCGATGCGTATGCGCGTCGGGTCCTCCACCGATCGGGTCGCCCGGCCGGGCTGGCGTCACCTGGAAATCGAACGCGCAGAACCGCCTGCCGGTTTCCCGGTCTGCGGCCAGCGTCGTGTACAGGTTAGAAGACAGGTAATGACCGGGCCGCTTAGCGTAATCTTGCTGGCGAACGATACGTACGCCCGGCACTGGGACTTCAGACACAAGGCACTCCGGCTCGACTCCCTCACAATTAAAACGTTGGGTCTGACCATAGCCGACACCACCGAGACCTATGCTCACGATCCAGGCCGCGGCAATCGCTACGAGAGAACTCATAATTCTGCGCATTTTTGATCTCCTTCTCTTAGCCAAATCTTTTGGCCAAGTCTTTTAGCCAAATTTGTAAGTGATCTACTATTGGGTCCGGGGCGGATCATGCATTCCGTCCGAATTTTCGTCAATGATTAATTTGGCGGTCGTCGGTGTAATGGGCGTCAGGCGGAATCAAAAACGGTAAATGAAAATCAGACCCGTATACTGAAGATTTTTGTCCGGTGGATTTTCGTGCAGGAACTGGCCTGTAGCGAAGTAAGCGTAATTCAGATCCAGCGTACCGTGCTTGGTGACCGGCCAGAAAAGTTCCACCCCTGGTTGTGCGCCGACATAGCGAGACCCGCCGAGACCGAATCGTAAAGGAAATCCAGGCACGTCGTACAGGGCATCATTGACGCTCTGCCGCCAAAAGAAATAAGCGTCCGCAGTGAAGGTGGCGCGCCGCGGCAACTGTATTGTCACACTCGGCCGGAAGCCCTGAATGTTCAGTGGACCGTTCGTCTGAATCACGCCAAAGAACCGTCCATTCGGAAATGGCGTGAAGAAAGTCCCCAGTTTTGGTTCATCAGGATTCTGATCACCCGACGTGATGCCAGTATTTATCGCAATCCTCGGCTGCAGTTTGACTCCATTGAACGTATAGCCGGTCTGGGTCGAAACAGTCCATGCCCGAATGTCGCTTTTCGGGAGTCCTACAAAATTCGGGAACGCTACAAAAAAAGGAAATGTGTTTATCTGGATGCCGGGGCCGAAGCTGCCAAACTGAAACGCATATTCGGCATCGTAGTCCCACCCCTCTCCGAGGACGAAGGGGATGCCGCCTTTCCAAATTCGGGCCCCCATCGTGTGGCGTTCTTCAGGCCCGATTCCCTTGGCGAAAACTCCGACTTTGCGCCGAAGTCCGAAATAATACGCGTCGAGGTTGAAAGGCACATGAGGGACGGNCGAAAGTTCCCCAGAACGTTTGAGAGTGGTCCGGACGATCGTCAAAGAATCCCTCCTTAGTGAATACGGGTTTCGTGGCAAACGTGTCGACGCGCCATTTGTGGGTATTGACAATGACACGTACGCCATCGAAGCTGGCACGCACATTGGGCACCTCGCGCACCGAGACCAGCCGGCCAGTTCCGAAGTGCAATTGCTGGCGTCCGACCCGCACTGTGACTTTGGGCCTGTTTTGCTGATCGACGACCACGTTGGCATCCAGGAAGCCCTGATTGAAATCCAGTCTGTTTCTATCGACGATAGGGCGCGGGCCCCCGGCTCGCCAATTCACGTCGCCACTATGCAGTTCCGTAAACACGCGGACGCGGCTTCCGAGATGGAAATCAAAACCAAGCATGTAACGCTGTTTCAGATATGCGTTGTTGTCGATGGGCTTTTGCCCCGGAGGCGGGAAAAACGAAAACTCTCCCCAGTTTTCGTTACGATAGCGCTCATACCACTCCCGCGCGTCGCCACCAACAGTGAGGTACCAGTTTTCACGAGAACGCAGAGGGATATACTTCAATGGGTCAGCCCAGTCATGACCGCGCAACTGCGGATTGGCTAAATACGACCAATCCTCGTCCTCGCGCAGCAATCGGAAGTGCGGAATCATCCATGGAGGAGGACCATTCTGCGGACTTGCAGATGACGGTTGATCCTGCCGAACCGCCGAAGGTAAATCCGCCGGGGCCGGTGGTCCCTGGCCTAAGGCGGTCTGAGTGATTAACAGAAGAAGAACAACGGCAGTTCTCAGAATCAGGCAAAGAACACTTTTCATAAATGCTCCAGAGTGGCGATCCGAGGTTTGGTGCTGTTTTCGCACTACTGGTTTAAGGAAAAGAATGGACTCGGAGGGCATACAGGCGGTATCACGCTGATTGCCAGAGTTTCAGTATTAGCTTGGTTGGGAGAGTTGCGAATATTGGCAATCGAGAAGGGAACGCCCGGTTCAATTTGAATAAACGTCAAAGGCTCGACTGTGACAAATCGAGTCTGGGCGGCTGAGTTGGCAGTTCGCTGGGTTTCGAGGCGCAGCGACAGATTACCGGTCATGGTAAAAAACACTTCCGTGTACGGGCTGATGTACTGACCAGGAAAACCAGACGACGGCTGCAGCGCGACATACGAATACTCGACCGTACCGCCGGGGCGTCCTGGAATTGGCGGTGGACCGCAAAATGCCGTGGCGCCGGTGATGTTTCCCACTTCCTGAGGTGTCAAGAGCACAAGCCGCTTTTCACCGAAGGGACCGGTCTTTGTTGGACGAGTCGAATCGCTGATCGAAGAGATGACATGGTCGGGAGTGTAGGCCGGCACCGGTGGAGCCGGAGTGTTCGGAAAATGCAGCGCGTCCCCCCTCTGTTCCGCCCAGAACGCCGTACGCAGAATCTCTTCAATCGTGATCGGTGGTATCGGAGCATAGTAGTCCGTGACCGGTACACCCGAATTATGGAAAAACTCATCGAGCCCGCCCGGCAATGC
>QHXA01000413.1:447-4560 GCA_003222755.1 Acidobacteriota bacterium | reverse complement strand
CGGGCCACCAGTGCTATTAACGAAGCCATGAACAGGGCCTTGCGGGCCGTAAACAACGGTCCCCGCATTGACAGGGTGTGTGATGAAATTGAATGGAGGTTTGTCTTCCACCCCAATCGTAAAGTCTACGGCTCCTTCCAAAACGAAGAAGGTCTCCCACTCGTTGCGATGCGTGTGCGGCAGAGGACCTCCCCCGACGGCTACCTGAAAATCGAAGGCGTTGAACCTGTTAAAGGTTTCCCGTCCGCCAGCAAGGGTCGTATACAGGTTGGACGAAAGATACCAGGCCGGCCGCAGAGGGAAGTTTCTCTTGCGAACGATGCGGACGCCCGGCACCGGCTGTTCAGAAATCAGACATTCTCTGTCGACGGCCTCACAATTCAGGCGCACAGTTTGACTGTAGGCGACATCGCCGAAGCTGATGACGAACAGACAGACGCCAATCGCGGCGGCGGTAATCGTTCTTCGGGACATTTTCATCTCCTTGCTTTGATGAACACCCAGCCGCCGAGCGGCGGCACAGTCTTTCGCCATTCCGCGGCTGAGGCTTCGGAAACGAACGAGCTTTAGCCTTAAAAATGTGAGGGCTACGTGGTGATCTTTTCGATCAGTTCCTGCGGCGCAAACACGTCGCGGTAGAACGTCAACTGTTCACTCTTGAAGTAACACGCTCCGCGATGGCCACGGCGCACCCAGCAGACGGTTCCCTTCGCAATTGTTTCGTTCGTCTCCGTGTCCATGCAGGCCCACTCGAAGTGCACGAACTCGCCCCAGAACATCACGATGGGCCAGGTCATGCGGACGCCCGGCTGCGCAATCAGAGCCCACCAGTGCTGTTCCCGCGTCTTCTGTTCGTTCAGGCCGTAGTAGGGACCATCCTGGCAGAAGTACACCAGGTCATCGCGATATTCGCCGGTGAGTAGATCCCCGCGTCCCTGCCGCAGCGCCTCGCAGTGGGTGGGCCACCAGTCTTTGTTTTCTTTCTCGATCTGCTCACGGGTATAGTTCGGCCCGACCTGCGGAAGCGTCTTCTCCTTCATTGCAATGAACCGGGCGGCGTCATCGAGTAGTTTCTTGGCCACAGCCGGTGCAACGGGTTCTGGTTTGGAATAGTCGGCCGACAGTTCTTTGTAATAATTGATCCTTTTGCGCATGTGCTGTATCTCCAGTGGGCGAAAATAATATTGTTGTTCGCGAGATGCCGCGAAAGCAGCGATGCGACCTTATTCCTGAATTTCTTTCAGTCTGCCGAAAGCGCTCGCCGCCTTGTTGAAGCCGGCATACACGCACATGAAGAGAAGCACTTCCTCGATTTCCGCACGGCTCACTCCTTGTTTGAACGCCATGCGGACATGCGCCTCAAACGGCGCGCCGGGACCGGACTCATTGGCATTGGCCACGTCGACGGCAATCGTAATCAGCGCCTTGGTCCGTTGATCAATCAGAGGAAGTCCCCAGGCCTCTCCAGCCACGCGGGTGCAAAATTCCCCAAACTTGGGATGTATGGACTTTAATCCCTGCTGCAGCTCCGGATCGCCGAGCACAGCATTGTCTTTGATGGAAATTTGGCTCACTGTGCGAATCCTTTCCCTATGCGCTCCGTGCTACCGACTCGTCATCGCCCAGCATCAAAGCCGTAATGTCGGCCTTCAACTGATTGGTTGCTCCAATACTGGTAATGAGTTCTGCCACCGTTGAACTGCGCTGTCCCGCCAACGTCATCTCCCCGTTGTAAACGAAAGTGTAGGCGGAGCGTTCCGGAAACGGACAGATCTGTTTTATATACTTGGCCTGATTCTGGACGGCGGCCTTGTACGCTTCGCTGGCGAAGAAGCTCTCCATCTCCAGACGATTGCTAAAGGCAAGCTCAAATGCAGCCTGGTAGTTCTCCTCAGGCGGCTCGCTGTGTGCGACGCCAGCTGCATCGGGGCGAGTCGCATCCACCTCCTCGAACAGGTGAAGACGCAGCTTCAACACCAGATCACTCTCCGCGGCCTTAGATGCGAAAGTATTCTTCAGATACCTGCGAAACTCCTCAACACTGACTCCGTCCGCCTTCTTCACCATCACGTGGAATTTGGGAATGCCCAGCGGACCGTTGGGATCACCGCCCGGTATGCCGTCCACATATGTAATCGAGTTGCCTGGACTCGTGTTGTAACCGATGGCCTTGCGGAACAGATTATGCTCGTCATCCATGAGGATTCCGGCCGCTCGGAACCAGGTGGTCCGGTCTTGTTCAGAGCGGAAAGTTAACTCCGCGATACCATCGAAATTGTTCTCTTCTCTGGTCGCCGTACTGATGCCTGCGATCTCCGGCCAGATACCACCTTCGTTGTGGGCCACGTGCAACTGCCAATACTGGAACTGGCCAGGAAGCCGCGCACAGACGGGTCCGTGCACGTTTCGCCAGTAATCATCAAATAATTCCAGCGAGATACCGTTGCGCTTCCACAGCAGGACATAAAATGTGACTTGGCCTTGCTGATCTCTTGCCGCGTAATTGGATGTTCGCATATCTGTGTCCTCGGTTGGGTGTCTCACGATTAAAGCGCTGCCGAAACAGCTCGCGCTTCGATCTCGCGAATGAAAACTTCCATGAACTGCTGGGTGACGGCCGGATGTTTGCCTGTGATGAGATTGCCGTCAATGACCAGATCTGCAGTCCCCTCATTTTCGAAAACCACTTCCGCCCCGGCATTTTCAACGTCGCAAATGATGTTATGAGCGCAGGTAACTTTTCGGCCCTTGAGCAGCGAGGCATCGGCGCACAACAGCCACAGCGAATGACAGATGGTTCCAATCTTCGCCTTTTCCTGCATCGCCCGCCGGATGAACGCAACGGCCGGAGCCTGGTTCGGCTGGCCCTTTTTCGGATTGGCCTGGTAGCGCAGACGGTCCATCGCATAGGCGCCGATCAGAATGATGCCCTTGTAATCGGAGGGCCTGACGTTATTGATCTCGGTCTTTACCGTCACGTGCTCCTCAATGCGTCCATCATCGGGGTTTCCTCCGAAGTGGAGTTCCGGATTGCCCCACAGATGGCTTACATACTCAACATCGTAACCGTGCTTGGGAAAAAAATCGTTGAACATCCGGAACTCGGTCTGGTCAAAATGATCTTCAATCAGTACAGCAATCTTTCCTTTAGAACCCATATTTCCGTGCCTCCATTGGCGGGGTCATAAACCGCCCTTGCAGACGAACACCCGCCGAAAACGTCAGTGACGATACGAGCAAAACGATGTCTGTTTCAAGTCCTTTTTTGCCTCAGCGCACCAGCGGGCGCCCCTCATCATTCCTCCGGCTCGCGCTCATGAGGCAAACGAATGATAAAGCGATGAATGTTGGCTTTACCCGTCGTTTTGTACTGAATGTCATCCACGCCGTCCAGCGCGAGGAAGATGCCTAGGCCGCCGATCTTTCTGGACTCGAAAGGCGCGCTGAGATCACCAGCGTCCGGAATCAGGTGGAGATTAGGATCGTAAGCCTTACCCTGATCCTCCAGTTGGATGACGAGATTGTCATCTTCCACCGAGGCCCCGATCTTCAAGTCCCCCTGCAGTCCCGCTTCTTCATAGCCATGAACGACGATGTTGGTGGCGATCTCGTCAACGGCCAGACAGACCTTATAAACTGCTTTGTGATCTAAGCCGGCTGACCGGGCCGTGGCCTCCACATATTTCCGAATCGGCTCTAACGCATCCAGGGTTCCGGGGAATCTCTGCTGTTCCACGATGCATCCAGCGGGCCTTAACCCACGGCCGTCAAACCCGTGCCTTGCGTTTTACGCACGAGCAGGTTTCACCCTTTGAGTTCTTCAGTCTCGCGGTCCACGATATAAACACTTTGATAAAAGCCCGTCTTCTGCAGCGTATCCACGATCGCCTCTTGAGGCTTAACAATGTAGATCTTAAGATCCGGCTGCTTCTGCTTGGCAAATATCAAAATCCGCAATCCGGCTGAAGCCATGAATGTGAGGTTCTCCACTGCTAATACGAGGCGCTCCGGACGACTTTGCAGGGCTTTATCGACGGCATCGCGAACCGAAGCGGCTGAGGCTCCATCGAGTTCTCCTGAAAGGTTCAGTCGTGCGGTTTTTCCTTCTGTTGA
>QHXA01000413.1:0-383 GCA_003222755.1 Acidobacteriota bacterium | reverse complement strand
TGACGGATTACATGCCTGGGCCACAAGAACCATCATTGACCGGGGACCCACGATGATCTCTTGCCGGTCGCCGAGTGACGGCGCGTCCGCCACTTCAAAAATATCGTACGGCGCCCTCATCGAGGTATTCACGACGATCCTCCAGCATTCGCCTGCCCGAGGCGCGGGAATTTGGTAGGGCAGGCCCTCCCAGTACATATTCATCGCAACGTAGATGTCGCCTTGTTGGTCCTGGGCATGCTTTCCGCACAGTAGAAATGCGAGGCAGCGGCTACCCGGCGAGAAGTCAGGAGCCCAAAGCTGTGTTCCATGAAAACTGATGTCGGGTTTCCCGCTCCCTACATAGTCTCGACCCTGGTAGAAAGCGCCGGCGCGCAAAACTG
>QHXA01000412.1 GCA_003222755.1 Acidobacteriota bacterium | reverse complement strand
AAACTCATCCGGGAAGGCAAAGGGAATAACCTTAGAGTCGTAGAGAACAATTGAGCCGGTTCATGTGAAGGAGATTTCGATGAGGAATAGATATAAGGCTTTAACCATCGTGCTCGGTTTGGCGATGGTGCTCATGCTCGCCCAAGGCCTGGTCGGCCAGGCGCCGGCACAAGGCGGCGGAGCGGCGCCTGGTCAGGGACCCGGTGGCCGTGGCGGTCGAGGCGGCGCTCCTGCAGCTCCGGCTGGACCGGTGGTCCGTACTCCCGATGGGAAGCCGGATTTCACGGGATACTGGATGGCAACCACTAAAACGAATATCAATAGCGGTCAGCCCAACATGGGAATCATCAATCCCGAGACCGGCGCTCCGGGAGGGAAAATCCCATACAACGCAGAGTGGGAAGCGAAGGCCGCCGACACGGCGAAGAACCACATGTACGACGAGCCGTATACTCATTGCCTGCCATCCGGCGTGCCGACGAATTTTGGGATCCAAATGGGATTTCAAGCAGTGCAGGACAAGAACGCCATCGTCTTCGCATGGGATACCGCGGGCTCAACGCGAGTCATCTACCTCGACGATCGCAAGCATGCTCCCGCCAACATCCGGCTGTATCAGGGCGATTCGATTGGCCACTGGGAAGGCGACACTTTGGTGGTCGATACGACCAGTCAGGCTGCCGGCTGGTGGGATGCCAGCGGTGCGGTTCACAGCGATGCGGTTCATGTCGTCGAAAAATTCACCTTCAAGGATGCGAACACGATCGGTTATGAAGCCGTGGTCGAGGATCCGATCGTTTTGACCCGACCGATGACGGTTACGGACAGCTTCAGGCGCAACCTCAACGTTCCCCTCGGATTCCAGAAACGTCCTACCGGATATGAACAGACCGAAACCGCCTGCATCGAAGGTGAGCAGGATCTAGCCAAATATCCCGAAAGCGGTGGCGGTTTTGCCAAAGAAGGTACTCCTGGCGCCGCCGCACCTCCGGGCGCACTGAGCACTCCCGCTCCACGCGGTGGTGGCGGCGGTGCGGGTGCTCCTGGTGCTCCGGGCGGCGCCGGCCGCGGTGGCGGTGGTCGAGGCGGACGCGGCGGTGGCGATGCTCCACCGGCTGGGGGGCCTCCACAGAACCCCCAACAATAATGGATGTCAGGAGGGAGCGGAATTTGAAATTGGACGAATCCTGCACCTCAAACCCGAAATCCGAAATCGCAAATTGAACCCGTCTCCCGTGCGGCTGTTCGCGGTCAGGACCAGTCCAATCAGAGATTTCGGGTTTGAGGTGCAGGATTCGTCCAATTTTCAATTTTCCTCTTGATGAACCTCTTACTTCGAAACCGGCCTGCCAAACTTCGCCGGGTCGATCGCGACATTCATCTTTATCTCTTTCAGCTTCGCGGTATACCGTCCGTCGAGCCACGAGAACTGATATTCGAACGGAAACTTGATGCCGCCAACGTCGCGATAGTCGGTGTAGTCGATCTGAGTGGGAACGCGGCCGACCGGCGAGGGACCGTAGCGCACCATACGTCGAAGCAGCCCCGATTCCGGATCGAAATATAACGTCGCAAGCAAACCTCGGGAACCGGTTCCCTGAACAACGTTATAATCGCGCCCACTAATGGCTCGCCTCAGGCCGACGCGCCAGTTGCTGAGAACTTGCTTAATCTGACCGGGAAAGGCCATCTGCGCCTCGAGCCTGGCTCCATCCAACTCTTCCCCGACCAATTCATAGCGGCCGTCAAAGGCCCAGACGCTATCGCCTCGTTCCGGATGGTCCTTGAACGTGATCACGGTGGTGCGTTGATTCGGAGCTTTCGCAAAGATGGTGAACTCGGCATCGCCACCGAATCCTCCGTAGCCCAGACTGGCGCCTGTGGCGACGAAGCTGGTCAGGCCGGCCAATCGCTGGGAGCCGCCGACTGCCTGTATGTATTTATCAAGGATTTCGTCAGCGGAAGCTTGTCCCACGCCCGGCAACACGACGTCGGCATCTTCCATGATCGGAGTGGCGTATAAATTGTCCAGAGCGATCGTGGTCGTTGGGACTTCCTGGCCGTGATGACACGTCCAGCAAGTCACCCGCTGCACTCCAGCGAAGTTGGTGCGATTGATGCTGGCGACCATCTCTACCATCCTGCGCGCTGTCTTCTTTTGTGGAATGGTGTCGATCACAAAGTCGGCCTTGTCACTGCCGGCGCCGACATGACAATCCGCGCAGTCGTAGCCCAGAGCCGCCGACATGACCCCCATGGCCGCGATGAAATCGTCTACCGGGAGTTCCTTCAGAGTG
Source organism: Acidobacteriota bacterium (assembly GCA_003222755.1). Classification (GTDB taxonomy): domain Bacteria; phylum Acidobacteriota; class Terriglobia; order 20CM-2-55-15; family 20CM-2-55-15; genus 20CM-2-55-15. The sequence continues at coordinate 3,569 of QHXA01000412.1, read as the reverse complement.
CTGGTGGTGACGTTCTTGAAAACCTCTCCCGCCTTCTTTACTGTTTCAGGCGCAGTTGCCGGTGCCGCACCACGGGCTTGTGCAGCAGCCCGATAGATCAATCCAAAACCACCCGAAAGACTCACCGCCATAACGGCCGTGACCGTCAGCCGCAACCAGAGCTTCATTTTTATTTTCCTCCGTAAGAGTGCAGACAGAATGCCCGTTGGGCAGGGTAAATTATACAGATCGAAAAAGAAAAAGAGGAAATCGAGGGACGCAACGGCTGGACGAGGCCGACGGCCTCGGTTTGCATACTTAACCAGTATCGGTGAATATCTTGGCAAATCCGAGACCATATAGTATAGTAATTTACTGATTGCAGTTAAGTACAATGTCGGGACTGCGAAGGATCGAGAGGCAATGGATGTATCTCACTTGATTGAGCAAAAGTTGACGGATTTGGGATTAGACCAGCGGGACCTCGCGAATGCGGCGGAGGTTACAGAATCCTACATCTCACAACTGTTGAGCCGCAAAAAAGCGCCTCCCGCTCCAGATCGGACCGACATCTATGACAAGCTTGGGAGAGTCCTGAAGCTCCCTCCCGGGAAACTCGCAGGCCTAGCGGATCTGCAACGAAAACAGGAACTCAAGAAGAAGATCGAAAGTCCGCCAATGCCGCTGTTCACGGAGGTTCGCCAGTTGCTTATCAACAAATGCAGGCGAGCGAAGCAACGGCAAATTCTAGCGATCTTCGAGAAGGAGCCATTTGGCGAACTCGAGCGGCTGATCACGCAAAAGCTCGTCGATGTAGTTAAGGCGTTCGTGAGGGAGGAGCTGGGACGCGAAAACCGGCTGCGAGCCGTGGCTCAAGAAAGCGGCCGAACTTATAAGCAGATGCGCGTCTCGGTTCTCGATTTTCTGGACGCGGACGTCTTCAACATCACTCCGGAGAGCTGTGTCGCTTTCCTGGATCCAATGATCGTTTCGTGGGACATAGACCTTGCTTCGTTTGGTCTGGACATCGTCTTGAATCGCAGAATCGCTCCAGCGAATGTGAAGAGATTTGAATATGTTGAGAAGCAAGCGGGAAGCGTGAAAGAAGAGCCCGGCTTACGGAAGTTCCTGAATGATCGCTCACTGCATGGAGACGTCACGCCGGAGGAAGTCGAATTTCTCCGACACCTGTATTTCAAGCATGGACGTAGGCCCACTGCGCTTTATTACTATCGCGAGCTGCAAAATTTCCGAGATCCGCTTCACTTCCAAAAGGAGATGTGATGGATAAATCTCTGAAACGTGTCGTGATCGGAGCCTTCATTATCCAGGCTATCGTTGGGTACTTGTTGCTTCACTACAGCTTGTGAAGGAACCGCGGCATTCCTTGCACCGGAGATTGATCGCTTATGCGTATTTCCCAATGGCCCAAAGTTAACACCAAGTGGTATCTCGGCGTGCAGTGTCTGAAATGCCGGACGCCCATTCTGTTTGCTCTAGATCATGGCGAAGGGATTGGACAGCCACCGCGAACTGGAAGACTCGTGTTGACCTGCCCCTTGGCAGACTGCGGTCATCAAGCCGATTACAGCACCGCGGCGGTTTCTCGCTTTCAAAAGCAGCCGCCTGCGACAAAGGAAATGAAGCATCCGGGAGGTTCGATTTGAATAGCAATTTCGATGTGCAACTCAGCGCTGCCTTGCTTGAATTCAATCGTGAGGCCATTCTTTATTGCCAGGGTATTTCCGATACTGTTGCGCAGGAATACGCGGTAGATTACGCCAGAATGGTTCAGAATCGGGTGAAAGGAGACGAGTTCTCACTTCCTCTAATTCCATTTGGGCTATTCGAGCCGAATCGCAACCTAATCCGAGCCGCGCTGGAAAGAATGGCAGAGAAGCATTTTACGCCCAAAAACAAAGCGAAATTGAAGTGAGGGTCGCGGTGAGTGCACTGTTGGTGTGGAGGGTTGAAGTTTAACGTTTTTCAGAATCTCGAGGGATCTCCAGTCTCTTGCTCGATAAGCCCCTTTTCAAGGCCTTTCTCGCAAGCTCCGAAGTTCCTCTCAGATAAAAAGGTGATCACATGAAAAAGAAACTCTATGTTGGAAATCTGTCGTTTCAGACGACGGAAGCTGAACTGAAGGAATTGTTCGGGCAATCTGGTCCAGTCGAAACAGTTCGGATCATTACGGATCGCGACACCGGCCGATCGAAAGGGTTTGGCTTTGTCGAGATGGAGGAGGGCGCGGACCACGCTATTGCTCAACTCAACGGGAAGGACTTCAACGGCCGAAATCTGACTGTTAACGAAGCAAAGCCGATGGGTTCCCGCGATTCCGCGGCCGGCGGATTTAAGCGTTACTAAGTTTAGTTTTTTTCTCTTTCACTGGCAGACGCTGCGAATGCAAGCCCCATAGGCTGCAGCGCCAAATAAAAGGAGTGTGTCTATGGACCGTACTTTCGCCGTTGCGATAGGAGGTGCCGCGGGACAAGGAGTGGCCACGCCCGGAGATATTTTCGCCAAGATCTTCGCGCGGCGGGGCTTGCACATCAGTGCTTACAACGCGTACCAGTCGATCATTCGCGGTGGGCACACGTTCCTCACGATTCGCACTGGAATCGAGGAGGTGACGTGCTTCGGGGATCGCATCGATCTATTGATTCCGCTCAATCAGGACTCGATTGACCGGCATCTGGGCCTAATGCAGTCCGGTTCCGCCATCGTTTACAACGGCGACGCGATCAAGCCCGGCGCCCACCGGCCCGGCGCCCAGCTCTGTCCGCTTCCCGTCAACCAACTCTCAAAGGGAAGCCGCAGCAAGGTCGAGCAAAACACTCTCGCGCTGGCTGCTTCTTTGCAGATGATGGGAGTCGATTTTGAGCCTCTTGCAGAAATTCTTACTGAACAGTTCATGCGAAAAGGCAGCAAAGTTGTAACCGAGAACCTCGATATTGCCCGGCTAGGGTACGATTATGCGTCCGCAAATTTCCGGCCTTTTCCAGATCCCCTTCCGATGAGCGACACACGATACGCCGTACTTTCCGGTAATATCGCGCTCGCCATGGGAGGCGCAGCCGCTGGAGTGAAGTTTTATTGTGCTTACCCGATGAGTCCTTCTACCGGCGTGTTGCACTGGATGGCGGCACATGCGCGCGAGGCCGGAATCATGGTTCGACAGGTCGAAGATGAGATCGGCGTGATCAATATGGCCATTGGTGCGGCCCATGCCGGTGCTCGTGCCATGTGCGCAACTTCGGGCGGCGGATTCGCATTGATGACCGAGGGGTTAGGTATGTCGGCGATGATGGAAACACCGGTCGTTGTTATCGACGTGCAACGGGCCGGCCCTTCTACAGGTGTGCCGACCAAAACCGAACAGGGAGATCTCTGGCAAATGCTGGGCGCAGGATTCGGAGACTTTCCGAAAATTATTGCAGCGCCGACCGACATCCTCGATTGCTTCACGCTCGTTCCCGAAATGCACAACCTCGCCGACCGTTTCCAATGTCCTGGAATCATTCTCAGCGACTTGCTCCTTTCGGAAGGCCGATCGTCGGTTGATCCCAAACAACTCAGCTTCGAGACCG
>QHXA01000411.1:4688-5118 GCA_003222755.1 Acidobacteriota bacterium | reverse complement strand
CTATCGCACCAATATCGGCGGCGAACCCGACCACAAGGCGATCGACCAGCGCCTGGATCCAGCCGTCGAAGAAATCAACGGGCGGCTGCGGAAGATCCGCTTTAAAGCCACGTCAGGGCAGCATGAACTGGCCGTGACCTTTCTCCAGCGCAGCTTTGCCGAAAGCGACGAGCGCATTCGCACCATTGCGCTCGAGGGTGGTCAGGAGCGCATACAGGCCGCGCATGCCTTGCAGATCCGCGGGCCTTTAACCGTCACCGGCATGAGCGACTCCGTCAGCCGCAAGAAAATATTCATCTGCCGGCCCCCGGGCAAGGCCGACGAGGCGATCTGCGCGCGCAAAATCGTCAGCGATTTTGCACGGCGGGCATTCCGTCGCCCCGTCACCGACGAGGATCTGAATCCGCTGATGGCCTTCTATAAGGTCGGA
>QHXA01000411.1:0-4649 GCA_003222755.1 Acidobacteriota bacterium | reverse complement strand
ATCGTGCGGAATCGGGAAACGCGCTGGGCGGCGCGCGCACACTGAGCGATCTGGAGCTGGCTTCGCGTCTTTCCTTCTTCCTGTGGAGCAGTCTGCCGGATGAGGAACTACTCGACCTCGCTACCCAGTCCCGCCTCAGCCGACCCGACGTGTTGGCCAAACAGGTGCGCCGCATGCTTGCCGACTCACGGGCAAAGTCACTGATCGATGATTTTGCGTTCCAGTGGCTCAACGTGGCCAAGCTGGACGAGATTGCCCCGGACAGTCGACTGTTCCCGCATGCGAGCGGCCTCCTGGATATTCGCCCGTTGTTCAAGGAAGAGCTGCGGTTGTTTATCGACAGCGTGCTGCGCAGCGACCGCAGCGTCATCGAACTGCTGACAGCGGACTACACGTTTCTTAATGAACGTCTGGCAATGCACTATGGCATCGAAAACGTCAAGGGCGGCCATTTCCGTCGAGTGACGCTGGAGAACACGGCGCGCTATGGCCTGTTGGGCAAAGGCGCCATCCTGAACTTGACCGCTAATCCCAATCGGACTTCGCCCGTACTGCGTGGCGCCTGGATCCTGGAGCGCCTTCTCGGTACGCCGCCGGCGCCGCCGCCTCCCAATGTCCCCACCTTGGCGGAAAACAGACCCGGTCAGAAGGCGCAAACAGTACGGGAGAGAATCGAACAACACCGTTCGAAGCCGACTTGTATGGGCTGTCACGGCGTCATGGATCCACTTGGGTTTGCGCTGGAAAATTTTGATACTGTGGGTCAGTACCACACTCGGGATACGCAAGCTCTGACTCCGATTGATAGTTCCGGCATACTGCCCGATGGCACGGCGATCAAGGGCCCTGATGACTTGCGGCGGGCGCTGGCGGCACGGCCCGATCAGTTCGTTCAGGCGCTCACAGAAAACCTGTTGACCTATGCTCTTGGCCGCAGCATTGACTATCGCGACATGCCGGCCGTGCGAAAAATCGTGCGTGGCGCGGAGGCGGACGATTACCGCTTCGAGTCGATCGTCCTCGGTATAATTTCAAGCGATGCTTTCCGCAAACGGGAAGCCGCGGACGTAAGCCAGGCATTTGCGAAGTAGAAAATTCGGGGTCAGACGCGAAGACCTGATAAAACAAGCGTCTGACCCGGCTGGAGGAATGTAGGCATGTTTCTTACTCGAAAACATTTGTCGCGACGCACGCTACTCAAAGGCGCCGGCGCTTCAATCGCGTTACCGTTGCTGGATGCCATGATCCCGGCAGGCACCGCACTCGCCCAAACCGCCGCAGTTCCTCAGCCACGGTTAGGCTTCGTTTACTTTCCCCATGGCGCCCTTCAAGACGAATGGCAGCCCAAGCAGACCGGCGGTGATTTCGAGTTTCCATTTATCCTGAAGCCCCTCGAGCCGCTGCGTGAGCACTTGACCGTCATCAGCGGTCTGCGCAACAAAGGCGGCGAAGGCGGCACGCCACACGGCTACACCGAAGAAACCTGGTTGTCCTGTGTCCTCCCGCGCAGTCGCAATGTCGCCACCGGTCGTGGCGTAACGGTCGATCAGATCGCCGCGCGCCGCCTGGGCAAGAACACGACATTGCCGTCGATGGAACTTTGCGGTGAGCCCGGTGGCAACATCTCGTATCGCACTCCGGATCAGCCGCTGCCGATGGAAAGCAATCCTCGCAAGGTTTTCTACACGATGTTCGGTCAGGGCGATAACAAGAGAGAACGGACCGCCATTTTGAAAACTACAGACAGTCTGTTGGACTACGTGAGCGAGTCTGCAGCCAGCCTGAACCGCAAGCTGGATGCTGCTGACCGCGCCCGCGTGAGCGACTACCTGGATTCCGTGCGCGAGATCGAGATCCGCATCCAGAAACTTGAAGCCAGTATGGAATCGCTTGTCGATTTGCCGGATGCACCGCTTGGCGCCCCGGAAGACTTCGGCGAACATCTCGATATTCAATTCGAAATGATGGCACTGGCCTGGCAGACGAATCGCACGAATGTGACATCGATGCGGATGGTCAAGGAAGCCAGCATGCGTGTTTACAAGAACCTCGGAATCAGCGAAGCCTTCCACCCGACGTCCCACTGGGGCGGATTTCCGGAGCGAATTGCAAACCTGAGGCTCATCCAGAACTATCACACCGCGGTGTTCGCAAAGTTTGCGAAACGCCTCGAGGGCATGCCCGATGGCGACGGATCGCTGCTCGACCATTCGATCATTTTGTTCGGAAGCAACATGGCCAACAGTGACGCTCACAACGCCGATCCGCTCCCGCAGATGCTTGTAGGCCGTGGCGGCCGTATCAAGGGAGGACAGCACCTGCACTATCCACAAGACACACCGCATGCGAATATGTTGGTCACGATTCTGGACCGCGCGGGCGTCCCTGCTGAGGACTTCAAGAACTTCGCCGACAGCACGGGCCCGTTCTCGGAGGTGTGATGATGAGGCTCTTCTACACAGCAGCACTGATTGCAGTGTTGGCTGCTGCCGCATCTGCCCAAACCCGGTCCGCCGACGTCAATCGCCGAGCAGTGGATGGCAGCACGCCATTGCAGTGGGCAGTCTACGACGGAGACGTCGCCGAGGTCCGGCGTCTACTCAAGGCCGGAGCCGATGTGTCCCTGGCGAATAACTACGGCGCAACCCCGATGGGGCTCGCCGCCGAAGTCGGAAACGCCGAAATCATCAAGCTGCTGCTGGAAGCAGGCGCGGACCCGGACTCGCCCAATCCCGACGGACAAACGGCACTATTGGCCGTAGCGAGAACCGGCAATGTGGAAGCGGCAGAGTTGTTGGTAAAGCACGGCGCCAAAGTCGATGCGCGGGAACGGTGGGGCGGACAGACTGCGCTGATGTGGGCATCTGCGCGACGGCACCCGCAGATGATGCAGTTCCTGATCTCCAAAGGCGCCGACGTCAATGCCCGCTCGATTGATCGCGACTACCAGCGTCATGTGACAGCCGAGGGGCGTCCCAAGAACCTGGACTCTGGTGGACTGACTCCTCTGCTGTATGCCGCGCGTGAAAACTGTCTCGCCTGCGTCGAGGTATTGCTCCGTAACGGCGCGGACATCGACCTGCCGGATCCTGATGGCGTCTCGCCGCTGCTGCTGGCGATCATGAATGTGAACTGGGATCTGGCGAAGCAACTGATCCTGGCGGGCGCCGACGTGAATCAATGGGACATCTTTGGAGAGGCGCCCCTGTTCACGGCGATCGGCCTGCGCAATCAAATCTCCGGAGGACACGCGTCGATCGACTCTTTGAATGAGACGAACGGCCTCACCATGGTTCGCATGTTGCTCGAGCGCGGCGCCAATCCCAACATGCAGCTTTTCTTTCGCCCGGCGAATGTGCGGGGCGCGACGAATACGCGAGGCTCCACTCCGCTAATCCGCGCGGCGACCAACGCAGATCTGGAAGTGATGAAACTTCTGTTGCAACACGGCGCGGACGTCAATCTCAAGATGGCCGATCGTCAGACCGCGATCATGGCGGTGCTGGCGGGCCGCGCGCCGGAGCCACAGGCTCTCGAGATGATACGCGTACTGCACGAAGCCGGTGCGGACGTGAATGTCGTCGCCCTGGTCAACCACAGGGAGGAGACTCGGGGAGGCTCGGCGCTGCACTACGCGGTCCGCAAGAGATATAAAGAGGTCATCAAGAAACTCGCCGAATATGGCATCGACATGAATGCCAAGGATCAGGACGGCCTCACGGCGCTCGACTATACGCAGTCCCGCGGCTTCATGCCTTTCATGGCGGTGCAGACTCCGGTGTACAAGGACGTGGCGGATCTCCTGCGCGAGCTTGGCGCAAACGCGCAACTCGCTCGAAGCCCGGAGTGGCCGGTCCTGGGCCCACCTCAAGGCATCGAAGAGGACATTTGGCCGATAGGTGAATCAGTAGTACATGATCCGTTTTACACGCACACAACTACAAGTAACTGACAACCGGATTTCGCGCCGATACTTTTTAGGTGCATCGCTTGGCGGCGCGCTTTACTTAAAGGCGATGATGGCGCGAGGGTACGCCGCGGTCGCGTCGCAGACCTCTCCACAAATTTCAGCGACGGATCTCGGCGGCCTTACGGCCATGCGCGGTGAAAATGGCGCACTGATGATCGATGGCGGGCTTGCCGCGAATGCGGAGGCCTTGCTGAAGGCCGTCAAGGCACGAACCGGCAACAGTCGCATCCACACACTGATCAACACCCACTGGCATCCGGAGCAGACAGGCGCGAACGAGGCTGTCGGCCGCGAGGGCGGCGTGATCATCGCTCACGAGAAAACGCGGATGTACCTGAGCAACACGGTCACGTCCGTGACTTTCGAAGGCCGTTTCGGACCGCTACCGGAAGTGGCGCGACCCAACAAGACAACGCTCATGGACGGCTCGCTGGAGTTCGCGGGACAGCAGATCCGCTATGAGTATCTGCCTGCGGCACACACCGACGGCGATCTCTATGTGCATTTCCCGGGAATGAACGTGCTGGTTGCCGGCGGAGTCGTGTCCGGGGAGCAATGGCCCATCCTCGACTACCGCAACGGCGCCTGGCTGGGCGGCCGCGTACGCGCTCACGAAAGACTCGCACAATTGGTTCGTCCCGATACCCGCGTCGTGCCGGCTAATGGCCGTCTGATTACA
>QHXA01000410.1 GCA_003222755.1 Acidobacteriota bacterium | reverse complement strand
TTGATGGCGTGGCCGGCCAACGCGTCGCCGTTGTGACGACCAATTCGACATTTCCGGATTCTTGCTCCGTCAGGATCACGATTTTGAATCCTGATGCAAGCACGCTTGTCGCGAACGGCTGCATGTCGAACGGCTTCATTAATACACAAACATTACCTTCATCGGGAACATACACCTTGCTTATCGCGGCTTCAGGGACGAGTACAGGGACGATGAGGCTGCAGGTCTATGAAGTGTCTCCTGATTCTACAAGCGCGATCACTCCTGGTGGGTCGCCAATGACGGTGAACATTAGTACACCGGGTCAAAATGGCGCATTCACGTTCTATGGAACGGCGGGGCAGCGCGTGAGTCTTCAGGTCTACGGCGTGTCGATTCCAGATACCGATGTCACGATTGTGCGAAATGTGCCGCTTACCGCAGGTCAGCAGTACAGCATTCAAATGGAGTACTTCCAGGCTGCCGGTGGATCCAGTGCGAAGCTTCGGTGGAGCAGTCCCTCTACTCCTAAGCAAATTGTTCCCCAGAGTTTCTTGACGCCGCCAGGAGGTCCATCCGGCAGCGGTCTTAAAGGCGAGTACTACGCCAATACGACGTTATCGGGCACACCTGCCCTCATCCGTACTGATCCGGTTGTCGATTTCACTTGGGGCGGTGGCAGTCCTGGTGCCGGCATCGGCGGCAGCAACTGGAGTGCGCGATGGACCGGACAAGTCCAGGCCCAGTATTCGGAACAGTACAGTTTCTGCACCGCTTCGGATGACGGAGTGCGCTTGTGGGTCGACGGAAACCTGCTCATTGACAGATGGGCGCCCCAGGCTGAAACCGAGTGGTGCTACAACACGCCGGTGAACTTGGTCTCCTTCTGGGTCGGAACAGGTGGCACATTCCTGGACACCATCGTTTTACCCGCTACGGGCACTTACACAATAGTTATTGATCCCCGAGGTCTCGACACCGGAAACATGACCCTGTCGTTGTATAACGTACCGCCTGATATCACAGGCACGATAACTCCGGGTGGACCTGCGACAACGGCACGACTCCTTACGCCCGGTCAAAATGGCATATTCACGTTTTCCGGAACGGCCGGCCAACGGGTCAGTCTTCGGACATCGGGAGTATCCATCCCGAGCATGGATGTCAGTCTCATACGTAATCCAGTACTTTTGCCGCTTACCGCAGGTCAGCGATACAGCATTCGAATGGAATACTTCCAGGCTGGCGGTGGCTCCATTGCGAAGCTTCGGTGGAGCAGTCCCTCTACTCTCAACCAAAGTATTCCCCAGGCATTCTTGACACCGCCGGGCGGATCATCCGGGAGCGGCCTTAGAGGCGAGTACTACGACGCAATCTCTTTCGCAGCGGCCAATCTAATCCGTACTGACCCGGTAATCGATTTTAATTGGGGCGGTGGCAGTCCCGGTCTCAGCATACCCGCCGGAAACTGGAGTGCGCGCTGGACTGGTCAAGTCCAGGCCCAGTATTCGGAACCATACACCTTCTGCACTTCTACCGACGACGGAGTGCGTTTGTGGGTGAACGGAAACCTGCTTGTCGATAAATGGGGGCCTCAGCCTGAAATCGAGTGGTGTTCCAACACTCCAGTGAATTTGGTTTCAGCATGGGTAGGGACAAGCGGTGGATACATCGACACTATTGTTCTACCGGCTACGGGCACCTACACAGTGGTCCTTGATCCTCGTGGCGACGCCACTGGAAGTACGACCGTGACGTTATATGACGTGCCGGCTGACATTACAGACGCGGTCGTGGTTGGTGGATCTGCAGCAACGGTGAATATCGGCACACCGGGTCAGAATGGCGCTGTGACATTTTCCGGAACAGCAGGACAGCGTGTCAGACTTGCGATGTCAGGTGTATCCATTCCGGGCACGGAAGTCACTATCGTGCGCGATCCGATTTCTTTGCCCCTCGCCGCAGGCCAGCAGTACAGCATTCAAATGGAATACTTCGAGGCTGGCGGTGCAGCCTTCGCAAAGCTGAAATGGAGTAGCCCCACTAGTCTCAAGCAGATTCTTCCGCAGGAATTCTTGACGCCGCCGGGAGGACCATCGGGCAGCGGTCTGAAAGGCGAGTACTACAACACGATGACGATATCTGGTACACCTCTCCTTATCCGTACGGACCCGGTGATTGACTCCAATTGGACCGGTATCAGTCCCGGTAGCGGCATACCCCGTGATGGTTGGAGTGTGCGATGGACCGGACAAGTCCAGGCCGAATATTCGGAACCATACACTTTCTGTACGGAATCAGATGACGGAGCGCGCTTGTGGGTGAACGGGAACTTGCTCATCGACAAATGGGTGCCCCAGCTAGGAACCGAATGGTGTTCCAACACGCCGGTGAATCTGACCGGAAGATGGGTAGGGGCAGGCGGCACATCGATCATCGATCCTATCGTATTACCCGCGACCGGAACCTACACGATAGCCATCAATCCTGGGGGCGACGCCACAGGAAGTATCACTCTGACGTTGAGTGAAACAACCACGGCGCCTGCAGCTCAACCGACATCGCTCTCAATCTCGCCTTCGACGGTGCCGCAGGGCGGTTGCTTTGTTACAACGGTGGGAAACGCGGCGAACATGGTTATTGACGTCCAGTTTACGTTCAATAATGGATCTCCAATCACTGTCTATTCGTGGGGCACTCTGGACAGCACCGGACAATATACGACGTGCGCCGGCGCTAACGAAGAACCGGGTACATACAGAATTGTTGCTGTTCGAAATCAACTTAACTCGGATTGGGTCCTCGTTGATGCCGCTCTTGCTGTGACGCCCAAGCAACCAACGTCGTTGACAATGAGCCCAAGCATCATCAGTCCGGGCGGCTGTTTCGTGACCAATGTCGGCAACGGCGCCAATATGACCATTGATGTCCAATGGACGTACAACAGTGGATCACCCGAAACGGTGTATTCCTGGGCCAGTCTAGATAGCAACGGACAAGCTACCGTCTGCGCCAGCCCTGATGAACAACCCGGCCTGTACACGATTGTAGCGGTTCGAAACCGCCTCAATTCCGAATGGGTCCCAGTTAGCGCCACTTTAACAGTCGAAAATTAACACTTATGTTCCAAACACGATTTTTCCTCTCTGCGGCTGTGTTGTTGCTCGGATGCATGCCATCACTTAATGGGCAGGTCCCCGGCGCAATCCCGCCACAATTCCAAGACCTGAATTCCGTACTGACCAGAGCCGTCGCGGCATATGGCGCTCGACGTGGCGGTCCCATTGTCAATTCGAAATCATCAGGAACGCTGACGTACTTCAGTGTCTCGGGACGGCAGGCAACGTTTAATGTGACTCTCTTGCGGAAAGGTAACTCCCAGGTGCAACGCATCATTCAACAGCCGCGCCTGCAAGTTCGGCAGGGCTCGAATGGCGGGGACAATTGGAGCCGAGTTGGAGGATTCACATCACCCGCTCAAGGAGCCGTCCTGTCTTTTATCGAAAGCCAGACCACACGATCGATAGACAGTCTGTTCGATCACCGTGCCGCCGGACTAGTGTTGCACGACGCGGGTACGTCGAATACGGCGAGAATCATTGAAGCGGAGGATAGGGACCGCAGAAAAACTCGGTACTTCATCGATATCGCGACATCGCTAATCACCAAGCTCGAAGTTGTGACCGGGCAGGAGATAGACATGTTCGGGAGAACACACTTGATCACGGATATCTATATCTTTTCGGATTTCCGCAATGTGGAAGGCGTCGTCACTCCTTTCAAGATCGAGCGATATACACACGGCATCAAAATCGAAGAAATGCAATTCAGCTCGGTCTTGTACAACACAGCCGTTTTCGATGCTGATTTTGAGATCTTTCATGAATCGATTTTCTAGAATAGTGCCTATCACGCTGGGTTTGATCTTGATTTCGGCAGCTGGGATGGTCCTTAGGGCGTGGGCCACGCAGAACCGGACACATGATCCCAACCGGCCTGAAGCGATTCCCGTGGTTGTTTCACCCCAGGGATTCCCGCAAAAGAGTTTCTCGTTACCGCCAGGACCCTATGCATTCGTTGTCGTGAACCGCACGGGATTTCATGAGATCACGGTATATCTCGAGCGAATGCCAGGTAACAGTGTTGAAGGTTTGCCGGCTAGCCAGGAATTTGGCGGTCGAGTCGGGGACCGAAGCACAAGAATCGTGAGGAGCGCAAGACTCACTCCTGGAACTTACCGTTTGCGCGTCGAGGGTAGGCCGGCCTGGATATCCGAAATCCAGGTCAGGTGAGGAGGCACAGGTTATGCGCAGACTTTCCCTTCTTGTTTTCTCGATCTTTGTTGGGCTGGCGGCGGATGCCTTTGCCCAGACCACATTTAGCCCGACGGACGGGATGACTCCGGTCGGCCTGGAAGCAGGGTCTCCTGCGGGCTCGTACGCCCTGGGCGGTTTGGATACGGTGAATCTGTACAACGGCTCGGCGAATCTAGCGATTCCTCTGCTGAAGATCGGTGGCCGGGGCGACGCCGGTTACATGATGGTGGCGAGATATGATCCGCATTGGGATGGAAATGGCTTCATGTCGACTTCTGCTTCGGATGGCTGCTCCGAGGCCGCTCCGTGCCCGATGTGGGCGTTTGCGCCGGGTACCGTTCCGAGCAGCCCATACAGCTCCCGTCCCGCGGGGATTACCATACGCCCCCTGGGCCAGCACGTTCAGCCGATTTACATTGGCGGAAGTTCGACGCCGTCGTGCTACGCAAATGGGACCACGTTGACGAGAATTTCGGTGTCGTTTGCTGATGGAACCGAGATGACGCTGGTAGACACCGTTACTGGCGGGACGCCTGTAAGTCCGCCGCTGAATTCTTCTAGCTGTGCTGCACAGGGACTGGATCGCGGTACCAGGTTTGTCGCAACGGATGGTTCGGCCGCAATCTTCCTGGCGGAAAATCACATCTATGACGTCAACACCCCTGGCGCGACAGCATTGCCCGGAGAGACCGCTGCCGGCACGCTATATCTTCGCGATGGCCGGCAGTTTCATTTTGGCGACTATCATATCGTCCCTGGCTTTCCATCCTTGACAGTGACGGCGGTTGATCGCCTTCGGGATCGCAACGGAAACCAGACGACATTCAATTACAGCGTCACGATCCCGAGCGGGTTCCAATCCGCGTTCGCGGTGATCGACCCGTTAGGCCGAGTCATCAATGTGGCTGAGGGACAGGGGTTCTCCTTTCTCGATCCTGGCTGCACAGCAAGTTGCGTGGGCGTGTACGACCAGATCACATACGGTCCAACGGGCCAGCAAAAAACCATAACGGTTTATCGCCGCGACTACTGGTATGACCGCATCAGTTCTCTACAGACCTCTACGCGGCCTACATACCAGAGTCTCTTTGGCGGTTATGCATCACCCTCGGCGGCAGTATTCAATTGGGCCATTTGGAAAATCGTGTTGCCAGACAATCATGCCTACCAGTTTCACTACACTCAATACGGCGAGGCCGCGCGCTTAGACCTTCCGACCGGCGGCCATTATGAATTCGACTGGGTCAACGGTCCATTCACCGATGCTTTCGACTTATGTTTGGGTAATCCTCTCGAAAGCAACAAGTGCCCGGTGATTCGAGCGCCATCGGGAGTACAAGCCTCATTCGGTAACACCTCGGGATATGATCTGTTGCTTGCTGTTTACCGGCGGGTCAGGGAGCGGCGGGAGTACGTCGATGCCGGATCCAGCTGGACGCGGCGGACCTATTACATGGTGGAGGAGATACCACCGCCTCAATCGCTTGAAGATCCGCTGGGGCAATGCGGTTATACCAGCAATATCAATTTCGTCAGTGGATATTGCAGTCGGATAACGACGGCAGAATATGACGCAGCGCTGGGTTTGCTATCCAGCGAGTCGCACCATTTCTACGGCGCCGTGTCGCGATATCAGAGCCTGTTTCCTCAAGTTGGTTGGTATTCGTGGTGGCTGGAAGGCAAGGAATTCCGGACCGACGTTATCCGGCCGGGCGACGGTGTAATTTTGCGCAAGCAACTGCAGACATGGCAACCCAGAGCGATTCCCGGATGGTGGCAGTCCAATCCATCGCTTGGCCCGCAGCCGGCGCAGGACCCACGCGTTGGAGGTAGCGACCTCATCATCGACGGCGGCAAGATGGCTCGGAAGATTCTTGGGTACGCCACGGACGACACGAATAATATCGTAGACGTTTCCGAGTATGACTATGGCAACACGTCCGGGTCGCAGGGACCTCTGCTGCGCCGCGCGCACACAGACCTTGTCACAAACTACAACAATCCATCGGCTGGCGTGTACCTCCGGGATTTGACCTTAGCGGAGATGGTGTATGACGGCTCGAACAATGTTGTTGCGCAAACGCAATACGGCTATGACGAAAACATTCCGTTGCCTGAACCAGGGATTGTTCAGAATGTGAGCGTGCCGGCGCAGCGCGGAAATGTCACGCATATGAGCCGTTGGCGAAACACGGACGGAGTGTGGCTGACCACGGCAAAGACTTATGATGTTGCAGGCAATGTCATGAACATTACGAATCCCGGCGGTGGATCGACGTCGTACACGTACACCGATTGCATGGGCATGTACGCTTACGTGACTGTAGTAACGAATGCTGCCAGCCATGCGACGACGTTCGGCCACAGTAACTGCACGTTAGGACATATCACCTCCATTACCGATGCGAACGGCCTTGTGACCACAGCCCAATACAATGACGTGCTCGAGCGGCTCACGAATGTTGTTCATCCTAACGGCCAACGGATTCTCTACAGCTATTCTGTGGATCTAACCACCGTTACCACGAAAAGCGATCAATACGTGGATCAGCAGATCATCTCTTTTATCGTTAGCGACGGTCTCGGCCGAACTATTGAAACCCGGCTGGGAAATGTCTCAACGAAGAGAGATCTTGACGCACTGGGGCGCGTGAAGAAACAGTACAACCCCGGAAGCACCACCGATGCGACGGCTTATACGTATGATGCTCTGGGCCGCGTGGCGAGTATCACGCATGCCGACGGCTCTCGTGAGACTTTCGTGTGGACGGGCGACTCCGTTATACACACCGATCCGGCATCGAAGCAGCTCAAACAGCGGGTGGATGCGTTGGGCCGCATTGTTGAAGTAACCGAAGATCCGGCCTCATTGAATCCTTTACTGACAAGTTATGCCTATAACACGCTGGATGATTTAACCACAGTGGTGCAGGGCGCACAGACACGGTCGTTCGTGTACGACTCGCTCAAGCAGCTCCGGGCCGTGACTAATCCGGAAGTCGGCGCCGTCGTCACCAACTGTCTCGGCCAGACGGTGAGCGAGTGCTACAGCTACGACGTCAATGGAATGCGGGCGTGCAAACCACCTTCCAATATGATTCGCTGAATCGTCTCAAGAGGAAAACCTACAGTGACGGCACGCCACAGCTGGACTACGCTTACGACACGCTCCAGAAAGGCTGTCTGGATTCGGTGACCAACTCGACGGCGACGATGGCCTTCACTTCCTACAGCCCGAATTGCGTCGTCGCAGGCAGCCGGCAGACGGTCGGAGCCCAAACCTACTCCTTCACATATGCCTACAATCTGGCTTCGCAGTTAACCCAAGAAACGTATCCTTCGGGCCGCATCGTGACCTATCACTATAATGCGCTGGGCCAACCGGATCGCGTCGGCAATGGTCCTTTATCGGGTCCGAACAGTTATGTCACGAATATTACGTACACGCCTCACGGCGCGATTTCTCAGATGAAACTCGGCGTCACCAGCACGAATCCAGGATGGACCGAATCCTGGCAGTATGACACCAAACGGCTGCAGCCGACTTCTGTCAATGTGAACAGTGGAGCGTTGAATCTTGCGTTTTACTACTGTCCCAGCGGCGGCTCTACATGTGTCACCAATAACGGGAATATGCTTCGTCAGGTGATCACGCGCAGCGGTACTTCTTGGACCCAGGATTACAATGCCTACGACGCTATGAACCGATTGCTGAGCGCACAGGAAACGTCTGGTGCCGGAAATTGGTTGCAGACCTATGGATATGACCGATACGGCAACTGGTGGCTAGATCAACACGTGGGGCTACTTGCGCCTACGAATGAGACGCCCCGCAATGCAACCTGGTATCTATCGAACAATCGGCTGGCGGGCTGGGGATATGGGGACAGCCGAGGCAACATCACGTCCGTCCTGAACATGTCCCGCATGT
>QHXA01000409.1 GCA_003222755.1 Acidobacteriota bacterium | reverse complement strand
GGCGATGCGGAAGGTCCGCGAGATCGATAGATCCAATTGGATAACTCCCGGAGCCTGCACCGAGTTTCGAGGCACGTTGCCCATGGTACCCATGGGCGGAATCACGAACGCCTTCGGATTGAGCCACCCATCTACACTCTTATGATCCAGATAGGGGCTGACGCCGGGAACTAAATTAGGGCGCTGGTTTCCTGCGCCCTCACCGTTGAGGAGGTTATCGGTTCCCACGTTGACGGTGAAGTATGGCCCCGATTTGATCTTCAGGATTGGGGAGAATTGCCATCCGCTCGCAAACAGACGCAGCATATTGTTGGAGAAGGCCGGCACCTGCGCTACTGCGGAAAGACTCAGCACATGACGCTGATCCGTGCTTTGCGCACCTGCATCGTCGCACGGGCCACGGTCGGCGCGGCGGTCGCCCGGGGTGACGGAAGACACGCCATTGTTTCCGGGATTGCCATTCCACAGATCGCTGATGCAGTGCGACCACGTGTAGTTCGCAAGTAAGGTTGTACCGCGGCTCAAGCGTTTCTGGAGCTGGACATACATGCTGTTGTAATTGCCCGTTCCGTCATCGTAGCTCGTCGAAATGATCCCGTAGTACTGACCGAGCGCCGGGTTCTTCATATAAAGAACTCGCCTCTGGTTCGTATTGGCAGTCGTGGAGCAAACGGCGTAGGACGTTGGTCCATTCACCGTATTCAACGTACACGGACCCGTTCCGAGGAAGACCGCCGGATTGATCTGTTGCGCATTAATCAGGTGCGAAATCGTGTTGCCCACATAATTTACCGACACCAGCCACTCCTGACCGAATTGCCTCTGAATGCTCAACGAGAACTGGTTTACGGTAGTGGGATGCCAGTGCGGGTTATCCGTGACGTAAGACGCAGAAAACGGGAAGGTGATGTTCTTGGTCAGCACAATCGGCAGAGGGTTTCCGCCCGGATAGCTACTCCAGGGATCGTCCACCTTTGGGTTATTAATCATGATGACGCTTCCGAACGGTGAATCCTGAGCCATCGCGCTCATTGAATACAAAGCACCGCGGTCGGTAAAGATTCCGGCCGAAGCCCGGATCGACATTTTCCCGTCCCCTTTCGGATCCCATGCCAAACCTAACCGCGGCGTAAAGACTTTGTACCGGTTATATGCAATGCTCTTTTGGCCCCACGTCCACTGGGGGTCCCCTGGGAAGATCAGGCCCGCCGGTGCATTCGGATACACGGTGCTGTGCACATTCTGATTGAACAAATCCATGTCGAAGTGATCAAACCACCCGTGCTTGTTCTTGAATGCAAAGAATGGTTCCCAACGCAGGCCGTAATTGATGGTGAGACGCTGTGTCGCTTTCCACGAGTCCTGCACGTAGACGCCGACATACTCCTGCCGGTTATACAGGTAGGACTGCACGTTGCCCTGTGCCCAGCTAACGGGCTTCCCGATTAGAAAATCGGCCATGCCAAGACCGGTGACGCTCCCGTTGAACGTCATCAAGCCGGTCGCATTGATGCCAGACTTGTAGTTCAGACTGGTGTGTATGTAGCTGGCTCCGAATCCGAACTGATGCGATCCTCGTGCCCAGCTTATATCTTCGCTGATGTTCGGATTCGGCCCGCCGTGATCACCATTGATGATGGCGTTGCCGCCGCCGATGTTGAAGCCAGCTCCTCCTCCGGCTGTACCTACATTTCCTCCAGAGACCGTGATGCGCGGCTCGGCGTCGGGATTGTAGGGAGCATTCACGCCCAGTTCGGGCCAGGTGGCGAAGCGGTCCACTATCTTTGGAATTTCCTGCCGGTTTGCTCCGATACGGAAGGAATTGACGACATTGGCGCTAATCAAGTACGTGCTTCCGATCGACAGCGCGTACACTCGATCGGCCTGACCGTTCCTGCTCAATGTCAGGGCATTCGACGGATCAAACGTCGTTGGAATATTCAGGTTCGTGACGAAGAATCGCCCGAAAATGGAGTGCTTCTCACTCTGTTGCCAATCGAGCCTGGCGACTTCCATGTGCTCGCTCTGATTGGATTTCAGTCCGAAGTTCACCTTGCCACATGGGTCATTCGTCTGCGGCAGCCGCGCCACGACCTTTAGAGCGAATGGGCCGATGAGCGACGGCGAAATCTGATTATTCGCGAATCCCTGAGATGCCGCCAGCGTGACCGGCCGAAACTGGCACGTCGGTCCGGCAAAGGTAGTGAAATCGCCCCGAAGCATGGCCGGAGTGGGGACGTACGCGGTATTTTGCGTCGGATCGGACCGCTGGACGGTGCCCTGATATCCACCAAAAAAGAAAAGCTTGTTCTTCAGAATGGCACCGCCGAGCGTTCCCCCGAATTGATTACGTTTCAGCGTGTCGCGCGTCGGCGCAAAGAAGTCTCGCGCATTGAAAATTCCATTCCGCACAAATTCGAATAGATTGCCGTGGAGCTCATTCGTACCGGACTTCGTGACAACGTTCACGTGAGCCGATGCGTGTACACCATACTGCGCAGGCACAGCGCTAGATTCGACCTTGAATTCCTGTAGCGCGTCCGGAAACGGTAGCGGGAGATTCAGGCTGTTGTAGGCATCATTGTGCGCGACACCATCAAAGTTATACGCCGTCCAGTTCGCGATGCCGCCCGCGACGGAAATCATGATCGTCGGGTAATTGCGCACCGAGTTCAAGAAACCGCTGCCGCCGAGGGTCGCCGTTCCGGCGAGGAAAACGAGTTCGGTCACGTTGCGTCCATTTAATGGCAGCTCAAGAATGCGCTGGTTATCTACGACCGTTCCGATGCCAGTCGCACGCGTTTCCACAAGCGAGGCGTTCGCCCGGACTTCCACCTCATCGGTAACCTGACCGATCTGCAGCACGACATTGATATTCGGATTGTCATTGACTTGCAAGACAATCCCAGTTTGCACGTAGCTCTTGAAGCCCGGCAGACTAGCTTCCAACATGTAGGGTCCAAGGGGAAGACTCGCCAACACGTAGTTGCCAGTTTCATTTGAGACGGCAGTTCTTTTTGCACCGGTGGCGGTTTGAGTAACCGTGATTTCAACACCCGGCAGTACTGCGCCACTTTGATCTTTGACCGTGCCGCTAACTTGAGCGGTGGTCGCTTGCGCCCAAGCCGCAGCACCTGCCAACGCAAAAACAAGCAATCCAACCCACACGCATGCAGCAGTGCGTCTCATTTTTCTCCTCCAATCCCTTTTCATCTCAAATCCGAAATCCGATTTCGAATTTCGGATTTGAGATGCTACTGTTCCTTGCCGCCCATTTGCACTTCAAAGCCTTCGGGATCCGGCACGTGGAAACTGCCTTCGGTTGTTCGTATGTTCAACCCGCGGCGCTTCAGTTCGGCTTCGACCGCCGGCTTGACACTCTTATCCGTGTCCCAGTTAGCGATCGTGTAGGCGATGTGATCCACTTTCCCCGCAGGTGTCCGGTTGCGAACGATGAGGATGTTATCGCCGAACGACAGACGGCACTGCATGCCGTCGTCTCTCGATACCTGCATTCCGAACAGCCCCGCGTAAAAGTCGCGGACCTTCTTGTAATCGGATACTTGATAGGAAACGTGATTAATGGAGGTGACCTTGGCCACATAGCCATCTGCCAGGGCCGCCGGAACTGCTGGAGCTGCATCGAGAGCGGACGCTGCCGTCGCGGTCAGCGCCAGAGTCTGAATGAGCTGCCGGCGTGTCATCTTTCCTTGTTCGAAATCCTGAAGCAACTTTGCAATGATGCTTTCCATTTTTGCCCTCCCATTTAGGCAACCAACGAAAAAACAGCTATCGTCACGATCGCAAGCGGTTGTTTGCAGTGATCGTATATGCGTACCACTTCTGTGTCAATCAATGGCGCCGGTGGCGCCGGTGATTTCAGGCTTGTGCCGGGCGAGATGGGGACTATAATGGCGAGGACTTTCCACCTACCCACAGAAGGAAGACAACATATGACGTGGAACGGACAAAAAATGAGGCAGTGGTCCAGACGAGGGATAGTCGCGGCGACCGGAATCGCCGTTGCCGGGCTGATCGGCGGCGTGTTAACAGCCGCGCAGATTCCGTCACAAGAGAAACCCCTTTTGGCGGAAGAGGTCTTCAACAACCTCCACGTGCTCAAGGGAATTCCCGTGGACGATTTCCTGCAGACGATGGGGATCATGGCGGCTGCCCTTCAATTCGACTGCTCGGATTGACACGTCGGGGCCGGCACGGACAAGGTCGATTGGGCGGCGGATACTCCGAGAAAACGGATGGCTCGCAATATGGTGAACATGGTCGCCACCATCAATAAGACCAACTTCGGCGGGCGCCAGCTTGTGACGTGCTGGACCTGCCATCGCAACCGCGATAAACCACTGGTCACGCCCGTCATGGCGACG
>QHXA01000408.1:395-4536 GCA_003222755.1 Acidobacteriota bacterium | reverse complement strand
TGGAAGCGCGTACGACTATTTTGTAAACGAGTTCATGAATGCGGGCCAGCCTTATACGGACAACGGCAGGGGGAACCTGATTCGGTCAAGACAACGGCGGAACGATTACGGGTTCACGCTTGGCGGGCCGGTGCTGATTCCGAAACTGTATGACGGGCACAATAAAACATTCTTCTTTTGGAATTGGGAGCAATACAGGATCGGCCAGAACGTCTTACCTTCGGCGCTCTCCGTCCCCACAGAAGCGTTCCGGCGCGGCGATTTCAGCGCAGTGTTGTTGAGGAATCAGATTGGCACAGACCCTCTGGGCCGTACTATTTATCCCAACCAGATTTATGATCCCGCCACGCGGCGCGTCGTCAATGGTCAAATTGTTACCGATCCGTTTCCGAACAACATCATTCCGCCAGATCGATTTGATCCCGTCGCAAAGAAGGTCCAGGCGCTGATTCCGCTGCCGACGAACCTTGACCTGCTGGTGAATAACTATCAACAATCGTATCGAAGCGAAAGAACCACACAGGTTCCCTCGATTAAGATCGATCACATGTTGGGACCGAAGGACAAGTTGTCGATTTTCTGGAATCACACGCAGACATTCTGCTGGTATTGCGCCGGCGCCGTGGGTTTGCCTCAGCCTATTGATACCACCATCGGCACCGATATCCGCGCGCATAGTGAACGTTTGAATTGGGATCACACCCTCTCACCAAGGGTTCTCTTCCATTGGGGCGCGGGCTATTCACAGAACTGGTTAGGCAGGCCGGCGCTGCTTGACGATTACGATGCCACGGGCCAACTGGGCCTGGTCGGACCGTTCACGCGGCCCGCCACATTCCCCGTATTTCAGAACCTGAGTAATGCATATGGGGGCATGGCGAACATGGGCTCAACGGCAAGCAAAGTGGATGATGTTTTCCAGCAGTACTCCACAATTGCGAGCCTCACTTGGACCCGGAACAACCACACATTCAAGTTTGGGTGGGAAGGACGATTCCAGGGAGACTACAATCTCAACGCCGGCGCACTCAATGGCACGTACGTCTTTAGCAACCGACAAACGGCGCTTCCTTATGTCGTTGCGGCCAACTCCACCGGAAGCATTGGCGGCAATACGATCGGATTTCCTTACGCGAGTTTCCTTCTGGGTTTGGTGAATAACGCAAACGCCAAACCTCCTTCATCAGGACGCATCGGAAAACATCAACTGGGCTTTTACGCGCAAGACAGCTGGAAAGTCACACGCAGGCTCACGCTGGATATCGGCCTTCGATACGACTACTCGACATACCTCAAAGAGCAGTACGGCCGCACGCCGAATTTAGCGGCGGATGTGCCAAACCCGAGTGCCGGCGGGCTCCCCGGCGCTGTTCAGTACGAAGCCACATGCAACTGCCGCTTCGCGAAAAATTATCCATGGGGATTCGGACCACGGTTCGGCTTGGCCTATCACTTCCTGGACAAGAGCGTGTTTCGAGCAGGTTTTGGCATCGTGTACACCGGAACCGCGCAATACAACCTGACGGGCGGCGCTGCCGCAGCCAGTAATCCGATCGGCCCGAATCCCGACGCCGGACGGGAAATCATGACGCTCTCGGGAGGCGTACCATTGACGGCCGCGCAAATCGCATGGCCGAACTTTAATCCGGGTTATTACCCGATCAATTCAAGCGTGAATCCCATCGGCGGCGGGCCACCTTACGTGATCGACAAGAACGCCGGAAGACCTGGCAGACAGTACCAGTGGAGCGTCGGCCTGCAGCGCGAAATCATTCCGAATCTCCTTGTCGAAGCCTCGTACGTCGGCAATCGCGCGATCTGGCTGACCTACGGCAGTCTCGTTAATTACAACTATCTGACCAAAGAACGCCTGGCGAGTTTCGGCCTCAGCCTCGACAATCCGGCCGATCTTGCAATCCTTAGCGCCTCGATCAGCTCGTCTGCAGCGGGCCGTTTTCAGAACAAGCTGCCTTTCCCAGGATTTCCGCTGAACGCAACCGTCGCGCAATCGTTGCGACCCTTCCCGCAGTTCAATTCCGGGCTTACACCTTTGTGGGCGCCGTTGGGCAATACCTGGTACGATGCGCTCCAGATCAAAGCGACCAAGCGCCTCTCTCATGGACTCGACTTCACGTATGCATTTACGTGGGCGAAAGAACTGGATACGATCAGTAAACCTTCGATCATGGGCGCCGGAATTGATGTGCAAGATCGCGCCAGCGCCAAAAGTATTTCATCAAACTCCAGGCCGTTTATCAGTGGCCTCGGCTTCAATTACACGATGCCGAAATGGGGATCCAATAAAGTGCTGTCACTTGCCTTGCGCGATTGGACGATCGGCGGTTTTATCCAGTACGCGAGCGGCATTCCGATCGCACCGCCGCCCGCGAATGCTAACCCAACGCTGGGGGCCGTCACTTTCCAGAACAGCGTGCAAAATCGCGTGCCGGGCCAGCCGCTGTTCACGAAAGATCTCAACTGCCACTGCTTTGATCCGCACACGACGTTCGTGTTGAATCCGAAGGCCTGGACGAACCCCGCTCCCGGCCAGTTTGGAACCGGAAGCTACTACAACGATTACCGGCAGCAGCGCCGGCCGGTGGAGAATTTGGCTTTCGGACGCCTGTTCCGGATGCGAGAGAAGGCCACGTTGACGATGCGCATCGAGTTCACAAATGTGTTCAACCGAGCGTTCTTCAACAATCCGAGCTCGACGAATTCGCAAGCGGTGCAGACTCGCGTGAACAACAGCGACCCGAATAGTCCAACGACGGCCGGTTTCGGATTCATCGATACCACGTCCGTAAACACGCCGCCGCGACAGGGTCAGATCGTCGCGCGATTTCAGTTTTGAGGAAGGAATGAAAATTAAAAAATTGCTATCGCTGTTTCGTAAAATTGCGAATCGCAAATAGATGTTACAAATTGGCGATGGCCGATGGGCGATTGCTCATCCGCCGCACACAGGAGGTACTTCGATGAGAGTTCAAGTTGGTCTTCTCTTGGTCTGCCTTATTCTCGTACTTGGAGCCGTTCCGCTGCTGGCACATCATTCGTTCGCGGCTGAGTATGACGCGAACAAACCCATCAAGATCACTGGGACTGTGACGAAGGTTGAATGGATGAACCCTCATGCACGTTTCTATGTGGATGTGAAAGAGGCGGATGGAAAGATGACCAGTTGGAACTTCGAATTGGGCGCTATTCCTGTCCTCCTGAAACAGGGTTGGAGAAAGGATTCGCTCAAAGCCGGAGATCAAGTCTACGTCGAAGGTTCCCTGGCGAAAGATGGCTCGAAGAGTGCGAATGCGCGGCTTGTCAAGTTGCCGGATGGCCGCAGGGTGTTTGCGGGATCCTCCGCCGGAGACGCCGCACCGAACCAATGACGGTGTTGCAGTCGAGTATGTAGTTGCGCGGCTTTAGCCCGCGTTCAAGAGAGACCTCACGTGCGGAAGAAATTAGCGACGTCGTTCGTCATCATCAGTATGGTCGTAGCTATCGCGGCGTCCCTCGCGGCGCAAAACCAAGATCCCGCTCCGCCTCAAGGCCGAGGCAACGCCGGCCGCGGAGCCCGCCCCCAAGGACCGCCGGGTCCGGTGCCGCGTCTGGCGGACGGTCATCCGGACCTTACCGGAATCTGGAACGGATTTGGAGGAAGCGGTCAGGACGCACCGGACATGTTGCCGTGGGCAGCAAAAGTCGTAGCAGAACACCGGGCCAACAACGGCGCCGAAGATTTTGAAGCACGGTGTCTCCCCGGTGGGCCGCCGAGAGCGGCTCCCTACCATACGGCGCTCTTTGCGACTCCAAAGCTGGTGTTGATGCTCTTCGAAGGCAACACTCACATGTATCGGCAGTTCTTCGTCGATGGATCCGATCATCCGAAAAATTTGACGCCCACCTTCTACGGAGACTCGCGCGCACACTGGGAAGGAGACTGGCTGGTTGTCGATACGGTGGGTTTCTTCGAAAAATCGTGGTACGACTTCGCAGGCACGCCGCACACCAAGGACATGCACTTGACCGAAAAATTTCACCGGGTCAACTACGGGAATATGGAGATGCAAGTCATCATCGATGATCCGGGCGTTTTCACCAAACCGTGGGTGATCAATCGAACCACGACGCTCGAACCGAATTT
>QHXA01000408.1:0-377 GCA_003222755.1 Acidobacteriota bacterium | reverse complement strand
ATATGTCTGTAACGAAAATAACCAGGACCCCGAGCACCTGGATGCGACGTTGAAAGCTCCGAACTCTGCGGCTGCTAATAAGACTGTGGACAAATCCAAAGGCGTGCCGCGGCCCACCGCACGCAAGCCTCCGGCGCCTCCTGCCGGGCCGACTCCTCGCACGCAAGACGGCAAAGTGGATTTGTCCGGATTATGGGTTCCAACAAGCATCTTGCTGCCGAGCGATCCCCCATATCAGACTGGGGCAAAAAAGATTTATGACGAACGCAAGGCGAACAAAGGCAAAGATGATCCGGAGCGCTTCTGCTTGCCGAACGGAGCGGTGAGAATTAATCCGCTGCCTTATAAGATCGTGCAGCGCCCTGACACCATAGTGC
>QHXA01000407.1 GCA_003222755.1 Acidobacteriota bacterium | reverse complement strand
CTTCCATTGTGGGAGAACGCTTCCGGACATGGATTCGAAAACGCATTGCCAGGCGGAACTTCGGACGCCAATCATCCCGAAGCGGTTGCCGACGCCGTAGCGGACTTCTGGACGTTGCTGAAAGATCTGGAAAGTCACAATCAGCTCCCGCCGGAAATTTTCGCTCTCGAGATCGGCGTCGGAACTGGAAAACGCGCCGCCGCCTGGTTGGACCGTTTTCGCGCGCTGGACCGCGAGCGCGGCACACAGTACTATCCGCGGATTCGGTTCCTGTTGGCGGATTACTCCATGCCGACCTTGAATCGTGCGATGGCAGCCGTTTGCGAACATCGAGAACTGGCGAGTTTCCTGGCCGTCGACGCGCTCGATCCGTTCAAGTCCCTTTCATTTCTGCGGTACAAGGTCCTATCGATTCACCTTACGAACGTTTACGATAATCTTCCTACCGACGAGATCGTCGTCCGCGACGGCAAGTTGTACTTCGTGGAGGCGCGTGCCTACGTGCCTACCGCAGCTTCCACACGTATATGTGAGTCCTTCGGCATCGCGCCCGCGGAGTTTGCGCGAACGGTGACCAGGCTGCTCGAAGTGGGTCCGCAGCACTTGCATCACGCCAACGTCGAACAAGGCGTTACATTCTGGCGATCGGTGTGGGACGCAATCCGTCTGGAAGAGCGTTTCGTCGCGATCCAAAGTATCTTGGATGCGCCGCTGCCGATGGGAGTCAAGCCGGGGTTGCTCGAGAGTTTCATTGGCGAAGGAGTGATGAATCAGCGGTTCCATCTCAGTTCGGGCGCGCTGGAGAGCTTCATCAACACCGTGCCGCTGCTGCATCCACGAGGTTATCTGCAAGTTCAGGACATTTTCGTCACTAAACTCGAGGATTACGGCAGGATTTTTAGGGGGCCCGGTAAAATGGACGGATCCATCGTAAACTGGGTCAACGGCGCGCTGCTCGCCGAGGTTGGCGCGCAGGCCGGATACGACGTGCACTTCGCGCCGTTCCATTATAGAGAAGGATCACGAACGTCCATTCTGTACACCACACATCGGGAGTAGAACCAATGAGTCTGCCGATATTGCCCACCACTGTTGTCGGAAGCTATTCCATGCCCGGCTGGCTGGAGCGGCTCAAGACTGAATACTTCGCGCGCCGGATCAGCCGGCACGAACTGGACGAGATTCATGATGCCGCTGTGAAGGCTGCGATCAAGGATCAGGAAGTTTGCGGCATCGACATCATCAGCGATGGAGAACTGCGCCGCGACAACATGATCGACTACTTTGCCGAGCGGCTGCCGGGAGTGCAGACCGACCACACCTCGAAAAAGTTTTATTACGACTTCTACGATAGCGTCGTTCGGGGCAAAATCCCTATGGCTTCACTTCGCCTGGCCGATGACTTTCGTTTTCTTGCCGCATTCACGGATCGCGCGACAAAGTTCTGCGTGACGGGCCCGCACTCGCTCGTCAAGCGGATCAAAGACGAGTACTACAAAAACGAAGAAGCTTTTGCGATGGACCTTGCTCGTGTCATGAACATGGAGCTCAAAGAGCTCGCTCGCGCCGGCGCCCGTTACATTCAAATCGATGAGCCCTATTACTCCGGTTTTCCTGAAGACCTGCAGTGGGGTGTAAAGGTTGTGAACACGCTGGTCGAGGGCGTCGACGCGAAGATCGCGTTACACGTGTGCTACGGCAACCGGTATGGCAAACCGTCGTGGGCCGGCAACTACCGATATCTCTTTCCGGCAATCCTCGAAGCCAAGGTCCAACAACTGACGCTGGAATTCGCGCGCCGCGGCGGCGAAGACCTGGAGCTGTTCAAGGAATTTCCGAACAAGTTCGAGATTGGCATAGGCGTGATCGATGTGAAGACGCACGAAGTCGAGACGCCCGACATCGTTGCGGAACGTATTCGCAAAGCCTTGAAATTCATTCCCGCCGAGCGGATCTTCGTCTTGCCGGATTGTGGCTTATTGCACCTGCCGCAAGAGGTTGCATTCGCAAAATTGCGAACAATGGTTCAAGGAACGAAGATTATACGCAAGGAGCTCGGAGGATAAGGTGCCACGCAATCCGCTGCGGGAATCGCTTGAAGCCGGCAGGTTTTGCCACGTCGTGGAAATTGTGGCAAGCCGCATCTCCCGCGAGGCCCGGCTGCTTCACGTTGCCGCGCAGTTAGCCGTTACGCCTGGCGTCGTTGCCGGCAGCATCACCAGTTATGCCGGTGGTTCTGCAGGACAGGATCCCGTGCGGGTCGGCACTGCGGCAAAAGCGCGAGGCCTCACACCGAACATCCACGTCACCTGCGTCAGTAAAGACCGCCGTGAATTGCGTGAGATGCTGCATACCATCAGCGATCTGGACATCGAAAACGTCTTTGCGCTGACAGGTGATTATCCAAAGGGTTCAACGCCTGTCTTCGACATGGACTCCGTCGAGCTCGTTACGTTGATGAACGAGCTGCGCCAGAATGAAGGTCTGCAGCTGTGGATTGCGGTCGCGGTCACTCCTTTCAAGTACACCGAACCCGATTGCGTTTACCAATATCTAAAGCTCGAAAAGAAATTCGCGGCCGGCGCCGATTATGCGATCACACAGCTGGGTTTCGACGCGAAGAAATTCGCTGAATTGCGGCGCTATCTGGACGACCATGGAATTCAAAAACCCGTTCTCGGCAATGTGTATGTCCTCGGGCTGAAGGCGGCAGAAAAAATGTCCAAAGGCGAGCCTCCGGGCTGCTGGGTCGCCCCGGAGCTGGTCGAAAAAATTCGGGCGGAAACGAAAGCGAAGGATTCCGGCGAAGCCGCGCGGCTGGAACGGGCGGCGCGCATGGTGGCGATCCTGCGCGGAATGGGTTACGCCGGCGCGTATATCGGGGGCACGCACAAGGCAGAGCATGTGCGCTGGATCATCGAGCGCGGGCAACAACTCGCGCCGCAATGGGAAGAACTTGCCTCCGAATTGAGTTACTCGCCGAAATCCGCCTTCTACATGTATGAGCCGAGCACGGCGCCGCGGCTCGCGCCGCTGGGGTGGCGTGAGCGGGCAGTGAATGCGTTCTGGCACGTGCCGTCTCCAAAACGAATTCCCGAGGGCGGTGTTTTACACAAATTGGCGAAGACCGTCTTCGGCTGGATCGATCACCGGCCGTCGCTGGCGCGTTCCCTCGAGCGTGCTGAGTTTGCGGTGAAATCGCCGGCGTTCGGCTGCCAGTCATGCGGCAATTGCGTCATTCCGGATATGCAATATGTGTGCCCGCAGACGTGCCCGAAGCAGCTGCGAAACGGCCCGTGCGGCGGAACGAATAATGGCCAGTGTGAAGTGATTCCGGAGCGGTCCTGCATTTGGGTGAAGGTATACGAACGCGCTAAAGCCGCAAATGAACTGGAGTCGCTGAAGGTATATATTCCGCCGCCGGACCGCTCGCTGAAAGGCACGAGCGCCTGGATCAATTACTTCCTCAATAGAGACAGCCGGCCGGGACGTCCGAAGCTGGGCGCCCCAACTCCTACACCTGCGCCGATAAAAGAAGAATCGAAAATAAAAGTCGCCGTTCCACAGTGAGGGGGACGAGGGGGCGGCCCCCTCGTCCCCTCCGGGATTTTAGCAAGCGATCAAGCCATCGGTTAGAAATTCAGGCGAGCGCCGAGAGTGAATCTGCGGCTGCCTTGCGCGTCCGTGAAACGCCCGAAATCGGGGGAATTCATATTCAGATTGAGAAGGAACGGATTGTTTTGTGTGTCCCGTCCCGTGTTGTACCCGAAATTCGGGTGGTTCAGCACGTTTACCGAGTCAATGCGGATTTCAAACTCCGTTGTCTCCGCAATCCTGACCCGCTTGATAAGGTTTATATCCAATCCCAAATGGGCCGGCCCTTCGATCCATCTCAGCCCAAGAGAGCCGACCTGTCCGGGAGCGGGATTCACCAGAAGCAGGCGGCCTTGTGAATCCGTTATCGCCTTGTTGCTGAATTGTCCTGACAACCCTTGCAGCGGGGTAACTGCGGCACCCGACGGATCGGTGATTTGCTTCAGATCGGCGAAGTAGGTGACGGCATTCGGCAGTTTGGTCACTTTTCCGATGCTCTTGGGGAAATCGCCGACGATATTCGGTGTCATGTTCGTCGACGTCTGCCAGATCGTC
>QHXA01000396.1 GCA_003222755.1 Acidobacteriota bacterium | reverse complement strand
ATTGAACCATCCTCATATTGCTGCGATATACGGGTTCGAGGAAGTGGGCAACGAGTGTGCTCTGGTGTTGGAGTTGGTCGAGGGCCCAACGCTGGCAGACATTCTCAAGACCGGCGCGATTCCGATGAACGAAGCACTGCGAATCGCGAGACAGCTCGCGGACGCATTTGAAGCTGCGCACGCGAAGAACATCATTCACCGCGACCTGAAGCCGGCCAATATCAAGATCACGCCTGCTCGAGCTGTGAAAGTCCTCGATTTCGGACTCGCAAAAGCACTGGCAGTCGAGCCGTCGTCCCCCAATCTTTCACAAGCGCCGACAGGAACGGGGTATGGAGTCGTGTTGGGCACCCCCGCTTATATGAGTCCGGAACAAGCGTCGGGTCAGACGGAAACGCTTGACACCCGGACGGACATCTGGAGCTTCGGCTGCGTGCTGTACGAAATGTTAAGTGGCCGTCGCACGTTTCCGGGGGATTCCGTTGCAGAGACACTGGGTTCGGTCCTCGGCCGTGAGCCGGACTGGAGCGCTTTACCGCCGGCAATGCCGGACGCCGTCCGAAGTTTGTTGCGACGTTGTCTGGCGAAAGACCCCAGACAGCGGATGCATCACATCGCCGACGCGCGTGTCGAACTCGACCATATTCTTGCTGTGCCTGCCGCGGGGCTCGAACGTAAGTCGAAAGCCGGGCTCTTGCGCGGTATCGGCGTTGCCGCCGTGGCGGCCTTTATCGTAGTTGCCGGATATCTCGCATTGAAATCCGGGTTGAATATTTCCTCGAGCGGCCGAACAAATCAGACGCTCGAGCTCACGGAACGGCAAATCACTTCAAATCCGATTGAAGATCCTATCGCGTTTGCTGCGATCTCGCCGGACGGAACTCTTGTTGCCTACAATGACTCGACTGCGATTCGTATTCGCCGCATCGATAGCGGAGAAACGCGCGCTCTTACTGTTCCGCCTGGTTTCTGCTACATCTGAGCACACTTCTCATGGTCCCTGGATGGGACCAAAATCCTCGCCGACGGCGACCCGGGACGTGAGCCGCAATTTGCAATCTGGGTCATCTCCACACTGGCCGGGGAGGTTCGCAAACTGATCGATCATAGCGAACGCGGAGCATTCTCCCCCGATGCTGCAGGATCGCAGATCGCTTTTTGGAAAGATGATAAGTATTGGGTCATGGATCGAAACGCGGAAAACCCAAAAGAGATTATGAAGCTCGACCCTCGGTTCGATTTTCAAGGACCAAAATGGTCACCCGACGGCCGCCGCGTCGTTTACCGCAAAAATAAGTTCGGAAGCCGTGAAGGCTCCATTGAGGCCCGCACAATAGCCGATGGCACCACCACAGTGCTCTACGCCGGATTGGGCTTGCAGGACTTTTGGTGGACGGCTGACGGGCGATTGATTTACTCCCAAGCCGGCACATCCGAAGACACACACGATTTGTGGGAACTACTCGTTGATCCGAAGACCGCCCAACGCTCCGGCGAACCCCGGCGGCTGACGCGCTGGGTCGGCTATGCTCCTGGTCTCGTCAGCGTGTCGACTGATGGAAGACGAATCGTTACTACAAAGGGGTACCATCAGACGGACGTTTATCTCGCCGAGCTCGATTCCGACGGCCATCATGCGAAAACCGAAAAGCGTCTAACCGCGGACACCCGCTTCGACTGGCCGGGAGGGTGGACTAAGGATGGAAAAGAAATCCTGTTCTTTTCCGATCGAAACGGCTCGTTCAACATATTCAAGCAGAGCGAGTCCGCATCGAACCCCGATCTCGTTATTTCCGGACGCGAAGATAGCCGGTCCCCACAAATCAGCCCGGACGGAAAGTGGCTGCTGTATATCGTCTGGCCCAACGATAAAGGGCCCGGACCGGTGCGCGTGATGCGCGCTTCCCCGTCGGGTGGCTCCAGTGATGCCGTGCTGGAAGCGAAAGGCTCATTTGCGAATGGTGTGAGCTTCACAGTCGACGGCGAGCAGGACATCCAAAAGGGTGCGGCCAGGAGCTTTCCAGATTTTCGTTGTCCCGCGTCCGAAACTGCGTCTTGCATTTTAGCTGAAGCCGAACCCGACGAAATACGATTCACATTTTTCGATCCCGTCCATGGCCGAGTTAGCGAAGCTGCTCGTGTGCGTGCATTGCCCGCGAAGTTCTTCTGGGATCTGTCACCTGACGGCTCGCAACTGGCATACGGAGAATTCAAATCGGAAGAAAACGATTCCATCACGATACTCACACTGAAAGATGGAAAAACACGGCGGCTGCAGTTGGTTGCAGAATCCACTCTGACCTCGCTTTCCTGGGCTGCGGGACAGGGAGGTCTATTCGTTACCACCAAACGACGGGAAGGAAGTGATCTATTGCACGTCGCGCTCGACGGCAAGATCACAGTGCTGCGTGAGGACACAGGCCGGGTCTTTGTGAGCCCGAGGCCTTCTCCAAACGGCCGTTTTCTGGCTTTCGCAGTAAGGACTACCGACAGTAATGTTTGGCTGGTCGAAAGGAAGTAGCAGCGGATCTCCTATTTCTTTATAAGCCTGAAATTGCCTTTATTGTCGTCGTTGTACCAGGTTCCACTTAGAGTGCCATCTTCGATCGTCCCATCGATGACGTAGTGAACCTCACGCCCTGCTGAGGGAACTTCCACTTCCAAATGCACTGCGCCTTTCTGAGTCTCAACCGACGCCTTTGTCAATTGGAGAGCATGCGGACCTGGATTAACGGCGCCGGTCAATGTCGTGCCGTCCCATCTGAGAATGAGAGTCACTGCGTTGCGGTGAGACGGCGTTGGCCCCCAGTCTCCGATCCAGATGCCGCTTAGCGGATCAATGACGGTCTGAGTACACATCCGCACTAGCGCAACACCAGCACCAATCAACAAAAACACAATCAAACCAGCTTTCAATCGCAGCTTGTTCTCCGCCAGAAATCCGATTTGAGGAAGTGCCGATACACTCCTGTTTGTTGATCATCAGGCAGTGTTCCGACACCGCACCCTTATTGATAAACGCGTAATTTCCGCTGCATTCAGATCAATTTCATCTGGTTTTTGTTAGAACTTGTCGGAAAGTCGTGAGGTTTAGTCCAGATGATCCGCGAGCTCAGCGCGCAACCAGGCTCTGGCAATCGCCCATTCGCGCTTCACCGTTGCAGTCGAGATGCCGATAACTGCGGCAGTCTCATCAAGTGTAAGCCCGCCGAAGTAGCGCAACTCGACGATCCGTTCCTGCTGGGCGTCCAAGGCAGCGAGACGTTCGAGAGCGTCGTTCAGGACCAGCACATCGACATCGTTAGCGGCATTGGACGTCTTATCTCCGACCAGCGTGACGCGTTCCCATGCACCACCGCGTTTGTCGGCTTTCCGCGCTCGTGCTCGATCGACAAGAATCCGCCGCATAACGTGCGCAGCGGTGCCATAGAAATGCGCGCGATTTTGCCAGTGAACGCGGCGTTGATCGACCAGGCGGATATAAGC
>QHXA01000395.1 GCA_003222755.1 Acidobacteriota bacterium | reverse complement strand
TTGCACAGGATCCGTGTCTTGGAATTCATCCACAAAGATATGACTGAAGCGGTCCTGGAGCAGCTTGCGCACGCCGCTGTCGTCGCGGATCAGGTTACGGGTGCGCACAAGCAAATCCACAAAATCCACCTTGCCGGACCGCGCTTTCATGTCTTCGTAAACGTCAATCAGATCCTGCATCTCTGTTTGCAACGTCGCGGCCAGATCCGCGTCTGCACGGGTGACGAAGTCTTCCAGAGCGGCGACGAGGTGATTCCGTTTGGCGACTACGTCATCGCGCGTGTGGCTTTGCGAAAATTTTCGCGAGCCTTTGTTGGACTCTTGCTTGAGCCGCCGGTGGAGTCGAATGATGAGGCTTTCCAGTTCATCCATGTTCCGGTGGCCGATTTCTTCGGAACGCTTCAACCGCGAGATGAAATCCACTGCAGGTTGGAGATGCTCCCGAACGGGATGACCAAAGACGTCGCACTCGAGTGCGATGCGAGCAAGTTCCGCGATTTCGCGGATGAGTTGTTCGATTTCCTGGTTGCGGTCGAAGAGTTCACGACGCCACTGGCGGCGAAAGTCTCGCCACTCGACGAGCGATTGGCCGGCGTGCCGGAGTTGATCCAGTGGTTGATCGTCTCCGGTCGATCGTGTCATCGAGAGCCGGCTGAGCGCGCGACGCAACGCCGGCGGCATTTCTTGAAGCCGGTGTTGAATCCATGCATCGAAAGCGCGGCTATAAATTCGCGACGCTTGGCCTTCGTCGAGTTCCTCAAATCCGGGCGCGAGGTCCGCTTCAACGGGGCGCTGGCGCAGAATCTCAGCGCAAAACGAGTGGATGGTTCCAATATGCGCCTCTTCTAGGCGGGCCAGAGCGTCCTCGAGAAACCCGATTTCATTAGTGGCCGTTGCCAGGCCGCGCGCTTTGTCCAGCTCCACACGCAGACGCAATCGCAACTCGCCTGCCGCTTTCCGAGTGAATGTCACAGCGACGATTCGATCAACCGTTGTACGGCCGCTACGAAGAATCGCAACAATTCGCTGAATGAGCTCCGTTGTCTTGCCGGTGCCCGCCGCTGCCTCCACGATCAAGCTTTCATCCAGAGACTCGCGAATGCGCTTGCGGGCATGGGCATCCAGCGTCAACATCTTTTCGGGTCCTGCTCCGTTCATCTATGGCATCTCACGAATTTCGTTTAGGAACGCCACTTTGCCCTGCGATTTGCGTTGCAGACGAAGCTCTTCATACGGGCCGCACACCAAGTGGTAGTCGCAGTAGTGACACGCGTCACGTCGTGGAGCGGCGGGCAGAAATCCTGAGGCAATGGAATTGTCGATAATGTGGAGTACTTTATTGATAACTTCCCGCGACTGTTCGTCTACAGGCACATCAATGACCTGATATCCGCCCGTCTCTGTGCAGTAAGAGAGTCGCGATCCCGCTGCCGTTTTTCCAAGCAGCGCTTCGGCGGCCTGCGCGTACAGCAAGGGCTGGAGCACTTCACCTTTACCGACGAACTCAACGAGATCTGAAGGCACTTTGCCCGTTTTGTGATCCGTGATTCGAATCTGTCCGGATTGCTCCTCGATCATGTCGATGGCGCCACGAAGTCGCAGGCCGTTCGGCAGAGCAATAGGATCGGGAGTGCTGTTCGGATCCTGGTCCGGACTCTTGCGTACACCGAAAGCAAGTTCGAACCATGCTGGCTTCCATTGCGCGTTGTCTGACGCCAGCACCACGTGCCGAATCCAGCCGCGGAGATCCCACCGAACCTCTTCGATTTCACTTTCCCAAACGCGTGGGATTGCGGGAGCAAGCTCTTCACGGTAAATCTCTGCGACTTCATCGAGCACTTGATCGGCGATTTCGAGGACTCGCGCTTGATTCGTCGCATCGATCGGCAGCAGATCCATCGATTTCAGCCGTGAAAGCAGTCGAAACTGAACCGCATGGAAAAGGTGACCTCGTGTAAGCGGGTCCAATCTTTCAAGTGCTGAGATCTGGTCACGCGGCTGCAATTTGTAGATGGAACGAAGAACGAACCGGTATGGACAGATTGCAAAGTGCTGAAGAGCGGTAGCGGAATAGGGGCGCCCGCTCAACCGGTGTTGCTGAAGCACGGGAAAAGCTGTATCTGCCGGCTGAAAGTTAACGCCGTCGTAAGGAGACCAATTTCTGTCCCACCGAGCCCATCGTGCCCGTAACGAACGAGCAAGACACTCGCTTGTTTCCATCAAATAGCGTCCGGCCCCGCGAACTTCTGCGGGCGCTTTTCGCAACACAGTGTTAGTCACCGCTAGATCGTATTCCGCGTCGTCGATCGCCACGGCTGAGTTACGCGGAGCCGGCCAACCGATCTGAGATTGTGAGCTTTCCGCAGCGCGTTGTTCCAGCGCGCGCAACTCAGGGATTTGCCCCGTCATGGCGCGTAGTACATCGAGAGCATAAAAAGAGGGTCCGCGCGCTCGGCCTTGGGCGAGGTCCATCCGGGGATACGAAATCCAGAGACGCGATTGCCCGGCCGATGCCGCCAGATGCAGCAGCATGCGTTCGCGTCGAACGCGTACATCCTGAGTTGGCAGGTATGGGCTGACCGCGGCGCGCTGGCCATCCAGCAAGAGCGGATCTTCAAACGCTTTCTTCGGAAATATGTCTTCGCCTAAGGCGGGCAGGAAAACGATGTCGAAGGATAAGCCGGAGACTTCCGGAATCGTCGCCACAAATACCTTTCCATAGCGCCGGTCAGTCGGTTCGCTGCGAAGAAAAGTCAATCGGTCCGAAAGTGCCTCGCGAATTTCATCGAGAGTGACGGGACCGATGTTGGACATCGGCCGCAATTCCGCCAATACAGATAAGACGGGTTCCGGATGACGGATCGCGATCTTCACGAGCTGCTCGAGCCGATCCAGCCATTCCTTCCACGTACCGCTTGGTGGAAAGTCGTCGAGAAACTTTACGATCGGCAGCGCGAAACGTTGGAGGTTCTCAAGTCGAGCGAGGTCTTGCGCAAGGCGGCCGCGCACCGGTTCTTCCTCGGCGGCAAGTTCTTCGATGCGTTTTCGGAATTCGCTTGCCAGTCCACCGAGCCGGCGGACCCATCTGTCGTAACCACCAATGACAGCGGCGTCCACCAGCAGCCGTTCCCAATGGCGCGGAGACCGCAACGTCCCGGCAATGATGGGAGATTCAGAATCCCATTCCTCAGGTCTGTCCGGGCGTTCTTCCGGAACGGGAGGCAAATCGGGAAACAATTCGCCTTGCGGCGGAATCCATGCAGTCTGATCTGGCGCAGTGTGCGGCTCCTGAAGATCCGGCACCTGCCCGAGCGACAAATACTCACTGAAGCGTGAAGCAGAAAGCCGTTCGGAAGCGCATGCCAGAAGGGTCAACAGCGCACGCCCGCTGGGATTCGGCCTCCGAGTCCCACGGGTAAAGAACGCTGGAATACCGGCGCGGCGAAACGAATCCTCAATGAGAGGCTGATAAAGGTCGGGATTGCGGAGCAGAATCGCCACACGATCAAACGGCACGCCTGAGCGGGCCGCCTCCAAAATCGATCGTGCAATTTCGACACACTCCCGATTTTCGTCTGCCGCCGAAACGAAGTTGACGGTGCTGTCCATTGAGCCCGCTGGCGGAGCGGCAATTTCAAAGACGTGCCGGCGTAGCCGGGCCAGTGCCGTTGGTGTGTCGCCGGCTTCAATTAAGGTCGGACTTACGTTGAGAGCCGTACTGAAAATTCGAATTGTTCCTTCGTCGCGGGCGTGCGCTGTCGCCATCACCTCGTCGGACTGTGATGCCAAAGCCAGAATGAACTCCTGCTCGATGTAAGAGAGCGGAGCAATATCCAAAAAGAGAATCGGAAGTTTGCTGGCTGGGAATTCACCCGCACGAATTGCATCGATGGCCGCACTGTATATGGATGCGGTATCGGCAAGCCCCGTCTGATCGAGGTTCTTGCCGCATTCGACGAGTAGATTCGCCAGGTCCTCGCCCGACGCGCTCGCTTGTGCGAGCCGATTGGGGTCAACCTTGTTGTTTCGCAGTTCGGAAACAGTCGATGCCAGAGCCCTGAAGAATCCGGGAGTTCTCGCGACGGATTCAAACCGCTTCAATTTGTTTTGCCGGCGGCATTCATACACGGCGCGCGCTGCGAGCGCATCTCGCCTGCAAGGACCGTCTTCCCAGATGCGACCAGCCGTGGCGTCGCGGCATGCAGCGCCAGTTGCAATAGCGTAAACCGGTGAATACCGAAAATTGCGCCGGTTTCCGCGCAGATTCCACGCACTAGCTCATCAGCCGCGCCTCGGGTTCCGGCGATGACGAGGAGTTCTTGATTCGGTAAACGTTGTAAGAATTCGGTCGACGCCTTGAGGCGACTTTCAGTATCAAACGCTGTGACAAGTTTCTTCATGAACCCGGTTTAGAAATCCTTAATTGCATTGGCTCGTAGTTGCAAGATGACCAACATCGGCCAGCCGATGTACTTCTCAGCGCGCGGATACGAGGCTGCGAAGTCAGCGTCAGGCGCATACTCGTCGATCGCCTCAATCATGAAGCGGGAATGCAATGCGGCCATCACGAACTCTCCCAAACGATGATTCACACTGCCCGGCTGCACAACTTCTCCAGATGCGGGATCGGTGAAACGAGCCTGGCTGCCGCGGAGAAACATTGCAGGATGCATTGCCGAGACAACTGCGCGGCCGCCGGCCCGAAGCATGCGGTGCGCTTCCGCAAAGAAGCTTTGGAGATTGCGGACGTGTTCGCAAACGAGTCCGCTTACGACGAGATCGAATGAGCCGCCCAAGAATGGCAGCCGTTCATGAAGATCGTACACGATAAACCGGATGCTCTCCGCTCCAGTTTTCCGCCGCGCCTCCGCAAGCATGCCCTCCGAAAAATCGAGCGCGGTTACTCTGGCACCGGCAGCCGCGAGCCAGATGGCGTGACGGCCAGTGCCGCAACCAAGATCCAGAACAGATAATCCGCGAACGCTGCCGACCGCGTCTCGCATATGCGGCTCTTCTAAAGCGGGGAGTGGATTGGCATCATGGTCGTAAACCACAGCCCAACGGTCATAACCGTGACGTACGGATCTCAGTTGATCGTTAGTTTCGCCGGACAGGAGCATATTAGAATGTCTCCTCAACTCATTCACCGCTTGTCGAACACCCCTACCGCCTCGACGCGTTGCCCTTGAGCGTGGCGGTATTGTTACGCTTCAGCCGCACATCGTCAATTACAAGCGGGAGCGATTGATGGCGATGCCTTCCGTGCGGGGTGAGCCGACGGTATTCGACGTGCAGCATATCAAGAAGGATTACGAAGGAGATCGAACGTGTCATTTGGCTTGTACATGATCGGATACATCGTTCTTGTCGCGGGGCTTGCGATCGCGGCACATTTGCTCCATGTTCCCCCGCGATGGATTGGCGTAGGCATCATTTGCATGATGGGACTTGGGATTCTGACCGGGGTCACGACCACTCGTCATCGCGATCCGCCAACTTAGCCTTTGATGACTCGAAGTAGCCACTGAGCAAGGGCAAACAAAATCCGGAGAGATCTCGAAATTGGAATCCTGCATCACAGATCCCGAAATGGCAAATTGAACTCCCTGAGCGTCGGCTTGGTCGAGACCAGTCCAATCAGAGATTTCGGATTTCGGATCTGAGATGCAGGATTCGTCCAATTTCAAATTTCCTCTGAACCCGAGTGCAGGATGCGTCAAGTATGTTGATCCCTCACGAGGAGGATTACATAATGTCCAAACCCCACTGCACGCCTCCCCATCGACGGTAATAGCGGGCTGATACAGACCCGCGCTACAAGTGCCGCGCTTGAGTGTTCCCGCATAAGACGCTACGATTACGGCCGCAGTAAAACTAATGTGGAGTGGACCGATGAATAGAAAACGACTCACCAACTTTATTTGCTTCGGGGTTCTGTGTGCTTCCGCCGCAATCCTCGCGCAAGAAAAAATCGCGGTCGTAGCGCCGCCCAGCGAGGCTCGTCCTAACTTTGGACGCGTCGTGGACAGGCCCGAAGGCGCCATGCCGAAAGTGCCCGCGGGCTTCATGGTCGAGTTATACGCCGACAATATTGCAGGGGCGCGAATGATGGAATTTGCGCCTAACGGAGACCTCTTCGTCTCGCAGCCTTCCCAGAATGCCGTCATGATTCTGCGAGACACAAACAAAGACGGCAAACCAGATGAACGATTCACCTATGCCCAAGGGCCTGCTCCTGCCCAACGCGGCGCGCCGGGAGGAGCTCCCGGCGGCGGTCGTGGCGAACAGGGTGGTGGCGCACGTGGTGCGGCAGGAGGGCCACCGGCTGTGAATCCCAACACGGCTGAGATGCTTCAGCCCTTTGGGCTCGCGTTTCATGAAGGCTACCTCTACGTCGGCAACACCAACAGCATCGTGCGTTACAAATACACTCCCGGCGATACGAAGGCTCCAGGCCAACCTGAAAAGCTGCGAGATCTGAACGGCGGCGGGAATCACT
>QHXA01000394.1:3769-4175 GCA_003222755.1 Acidobacteriota bacterium | reverse complement strand
TATCGGCAGGACACTCCGCGGTGTCGCCACAGTAACCAATCCCGCCCCCGCGCGCAATGCGGCTTGTCCGGCCATCGCGGCCGCTCCGGTCTTACCGCGCGAACCGCCGATGATGAGAACTCTACCGTATGTACTCTTATTGGCATCCACGGCCCGAGCAGGCAATTCGTGCGGCTCGATCAGGTTCAGCTGGTGGTTCTCATTCTCGATCAGCTCCGGAGGATTCCCGATGTCCGCGAGTATGACGTCACCTGCATCTTCGGAGCCCGGATAAAAGACCAGAGATGCCTTCAGTGCGGAGAATGTTACGGTCACATCGGCCTGTACACCAGGGGAAGGGACGTCGATAGCGATAATGTCGGCCCGCGGAAAATCTTCGGCGATGCTGTCGATAACCCTCCGATAC
>QHXA01000394.1:0-3695 GCA_003222755.1 Acidobacteriota bacterium | reverse complement strand
TGTTCATTCAGAACGACCGTTGGCGGATAGCGAAGAGCTTTCAGAATGTTCAAATTGATTTTCGCGTCACCTTTGAGTTCATCTTCGGCGGCGAAAAGAAATACGAACGGAAAGCAGCCTTTTTGGATGAGCTGGCGAGCGACTACAAAGCCGTCTCCGCCGTTGTTTCCTTTCCCGCAGAGAATCGCGATTGTGAGGTCCTCGAGGTTTTCGAATCGATCCTCCAGGACTTCGGCCACACGCATGCCCGCATTCTCCATCAGGATTAGGCTCGGGATTCCGTACTTTTCGGTGGTAAGGCGATCGACTTCGCGGATCTGCTCGGGGGTAAGAATCTTCATAGCCGGAGAATTCTAGATTGGCCACAAAAAAGCACAAAAATCACAAAACGTTTTCGCTCTTTCTGTGATCTTTGTGCCTTTTTGTGGCCATTCCCCTTTCAGCGTGGCTATTTTTTCACAACTTCAGCGAGGTCTGTTACCAGCTTTTCGACAGGGATCAGCTGGCCGGTGACACTCTTCCACATGAGCTTCCCGTTCTCATCAATCAGGAAATAATAGCGGTTTGCCACCCTCTGCGGGTTCAAAGCACCATAAGCACTGATGATCTTCGCGTCGGGATCGCTGAGGAAAGTATTTTTGGCATTCACAGTCTCCTTGAACTTCTGCTGGGATGCAGTTAGATCTCGGGAAATGCCGATCACTTCAATATTCATCTCATCGAACTTGGATTGGTTAATACCGAACTCGGTAAATTCCCGCGTTCAGCCAGCCGTGAAGGCCATAGGGAAGAAGGCCAACAGGACCTTTTTCTTACCTGTAAAATCTTTCATGCCGAGCGTGCCGCCACGGCCTTGGGACAATTCGAAATCGGGTGGCTTCTCGCCGATCTTCGGTGTGTTGTCAGGGCCGGGCACTTGTAATTGCGAATACCCTGTGAGCGCTAACAACAGCACCAAGAGTGGGAGCAGCCAATATGTCGTTTTTCTCATCTCTGCCCTCCAATGGTGGGCGGAATCTTATGCTAAGCTTTCGACCTTATGCAACTCGCTCACGTAAAAGAATTGGAAAAGAAGTACCTGTTGGGCACATATTCCCGCTACGAACTTCTTGCCGATCGCGGCAGCGGCGTCTATCTGATCGACAAATCCAACAAGCGATATCTCGATTTGCTTGCCGGCATTGCAGTCAATGCTCTGGGTTACAACCATCCCCGGATCAAGCAGGTCCTGCGAAAGCAGATCAAGAGACCGATACACGTTTCCAATCTCATCTACCACGAGTATCAAGGCCGGCTTGCCGAAAAGCTGTGCGAGATATCAGGACTCGATCGCGCTTTTTTTACCAATAGCGGAACGGAATCGATTGAAGGATGTCTGAAGTTCGCGCGTGCCTACGCGCGGCCGAAATATCGTGTGCTGTCGCTCGATCAATCATTTCACGGCCGCACGTTCGGCGCGCTATCCGCAACCGGACAGAGGCAATATCGTGAGCAATTCGAACCGCTCGTACCCGGTTTCGAGTTCGTAAACTTCGACGATGTCGAAGACCTCGAACGGAAGCTTACTGATGACGTCTGCGCGGTTTTGATCGAGACAATTCAAGGTGAGGGCGGCATCCGGCCGATATCGGAAAATTTCTACCGCGCTGCTCGCGCTCTTACGAAGCAAAAAGGCGCCGTCCTTATCATGGATGAAATCCAGTGCGGCCTGGGACGGACGGGACAGTGGTTTGCATTTCATCGGTTCGCGCCACCGGACGGCAAGGAATTCCTCCCCGACATGGTTGCGCTGGCTAAACCGCTTGGGTTGGGCATTCCCCTTGGCGCCGTCATCCTCAATGAAAAAGTCGCAAGCGCGATTCAAACCGGCCAACATGGCACCACGTTCGGCGGAGGCCCGCTGGCGTGCCGTGCCAGTCTCGAGTACTTCAACACACTTGAAGAGGAAAACTTGCTCGAGCACGTCCGAACGGTTGGAGCATATTTCAAACAGCGGCTTGAAGAACTGACGGATTTGCCTGTCGTGAAAGAAGTTCGTGGCGAAGGACTCATGCTCGCTGTGGAGCTAACGATTCCTGGAAAGGAAATCGTGAAGCAACTTCTACAGCAAGGTTTTATCCTAAATTGCACACACGACACTGTGCTGCGAATGCTGCCTCCCTTCATCATTACCGAGAAACAAATCGATAAGTTTGTCCGCGCGCTGCGGCCAGTCTTGGAAATGCAAAAGACCAATGGGTGAAGCCAAAATCCTCAGTTCGCGCATTGCTTACAAGGGCCGTCACATACAGGTTCGTGAAGATCGCGTGATTGAACCGGCCGGTTATGAGTGCTCGCGCGAAATCGTCGTACATCCGGGAGCGGTGTGCATTGTGGCACGTCCGACACCGGAGGAAGTAATTCTGATCCGGCAATATCGCCACGCAACCGGTCGAGAGTTGCTCGAATTACCAGCGGGGACGCTGCACGACGGTGAAGATCCACGCGAATGCGCCATTCGGGAATTGGAAGAAGAGACCGGATACCGGGCCGCCACAGTGATAGAGCGAGCTCGATTTTGGACGACCCCCGGCTTCACGACGGAGTTCATGCACCTCTACGAAGCGACTGGGCTCACGAAAACA
Source organism: Acidobacteriota bacterium (assembly GCA_003222755.1). Lineage (GTDB taxonomy): Bacteria > Acidobacteriota > Terriglobia > 20CM-2-55-15 > 20CM-2-55-15 > 20CM-2-55-15. The sequence continues at coordinate 1,071 of QHXA01000394.1, read as the reverse complement.
GAAGTCCATCCCGACGACGACGAGGTCATTGCAGTCGAGATCGTCCGGCGCACTGAAGCTCTCCAGATGATCGAGGATGGCCGCATTCAGGACGCCAAGTCCATGCTGGGCCTGCTTCGAATCTACTGTAGGGGCGGTCTATGACCGCCCGCGATGCCCGAGTACGAGACCGTGGGCGGTCATAGACCGTCCCTACAGTAGTGCCGAAACGGTTCTTGAGCCGTCCAATTATTTCGTTCAATCGCCGAAGGAGATGCCGATCTCGCGTGCCGATTCGATGATATCGCTATCAAGCGGCACGACTTTTCGCCGGCCGATCGCCTCACGTATCGCGACCGATTCCACGTCCGGGGGTATCAACGCCACCATGCGGCCAAATGCGCCCTTGCGAATGAACCGCGCCGCAGCCGCGCCGAACCGAGTCCCGAGGACCCGATCGAAAGTGGTCGGCGGCCCGCCGCGTTGAAGGTGGCCGAGCACGACCACGCGGGTTTCCTTGCCACTCAGTTCCGTGATCGTGGATGCTACACGTTCACCAACACCCCCGAGGCGCTGTTCGCGACCGAGTTGTTTGGCTTCAGCGTGGATTGGCTGACCGCCCTGCTCGAAGGCACCTTCGGCAACGACGACGATACTGAAATGTTTGCCAAGACGTTCACGCATCATAACGGCTTCGACCACCTTCGCCGAATCGTAAGGAATCTCGGGAATCAGGATGACATCCGCGCCTCCTGCAATGCCAGAATGCACTGCAATCCAGCCGGCATGCCGTCCCATCACCTCAACGACGATCACGCGTCGATGGCTTTGGGCTGTGGTGTGCAATTTGTCGAGAGCGTCGCGAGCAGTATTGACGGCCGTGTCAAAACCAAATGTGATGACCGTGCCTCCAATGTCGTTATCAATAGTTTTGGGAACGCCGACAAGGGGTATGCCCTTCTCGTAGAATTTCTGGACGATGTTGAGCGTGCCGTCACCGCCGATCACAATCAGGGCATCAAGTCCCAGCTTCTGAAAATTCGAAACGACAGCATCGGAAATGTCCCGTTCCACGGTTTTCCCCGTTTCGCC
>QHXA01000393.1 GCA_003222755.1 Acidobacteriota bacterium | reverse complement strand
CCAGCGGAGTCTCCAGAGAGCGGGACCAGATATAGGTTCCTTGGAAATTCAGGCCGGCCGTGGGTCGCATCGTTGCCTGGACCTGCATTGAGTGATAGTTAGATGAACCGGAGTTCGTGTAGTAGGTGGCTGCATTGAACTGCGGATTGGCTGAAATCCAGTTGCTCGGAAACAGTCCGGCCCGTACCGGCGGAACTCCAGCAACTGATACGCCGCCAGGCACATTGATCCCGAGGTTTGCACGCATCAATACGGTCCCGCGCTCGCCGGCGACACCGGTGACGACGCCGGTCGGTCCGGTTCCGAATCCATTAAAAATGTTGAGTTGCGTCGCAGCCCCAGCGAAATCACCGTTCGCCAAAAGATCGCGGAAAGTTGTATTGAGACGCAAATGCTCGGATCCGCGTTGTGTTGTTCCGTTCACCGCCGCCCGGCCTGAAACAAGGCTCAATCCCATGAAGATCTGATCGAACAGCTCGACGTCTTCGCCTCTGCGTGTTCTCTCGAATGCGTCGAACAGCGCGGGATTGTAGAAGACGTTGGGTATATTAAGGTCGAAGAAGCCGGTGAGCTTAACGCCACGTGTTCCGATGTATCGTACGTCAAGGGACAAATTGCGCGTGACCTCGCGCGTTACCGAGAGCGTAAAGTTCTGAATGTACGGTGTCACATAATTCGGATCGAACGCCGCGCCATTGACGCTCTGCTTCAAAATTGGGATGGGTTGCATCGGCAGTGAATTCGGAGGAATCGGAACAAGGCCGGGCAGGTTCACGGTATTGAAGTAGCTGCCATCCAGCGGTCCGGCAGTCGTCGCGGTGTTCGTAAAACCGGCAGTCTGAAAAATAGCATTACTCAACTGACCCGCATGGCCGCCACCAACGAAGCTAACCTGGTACCCACCTCGCACGTTCGTCTTTCCCTTTCCAAACCACGGAAACTCCCAGGCGAAACCGACAGCTGGACCAACATTGTTCCAGTCCTTTGGGTAGATCGATTTATTGGGCTGGGAAGTTTTCGGGCCGACAAACTCGAGTTCCGTCACAAGGTCCAGATTGACGCCGTTATCTGGTCTCAACCAACGGTCGAAACTTCGTCCCGAAACTCCCAACAAAGCGAGTCCGCCTCCGTTCTTCGGAACGATGCTCAATCCCTGCCCTTCGTACGGAACGCCGTAATATTCGTAACGCAAGCCGAGGTTAAACGTTAGCGATGGACGCACCTTCCAATCGTCCTTGAAGAAAAATGCAAATTCGTTCTCATGCGGCTCGCTGATCTTTCTTTTCCGGTCAAGATAGCTCATCCACTTATTCTGATGATTCGGTGATTGGATGAAGTAAATCTGATTGGCGCTGGCGAGGGACCCGGAAAGGAAATACAACATGCTTTGTGCCGTGCCCTGATTGTTCGGGACCAGACCCGGAAAGTTGGTTGTATTCGCGAACGCCGTGGCAGGAAGGGAGGCCTGACCGCCCCCTGTCGCTCGCGCGATCGTCGGGGTTCCAGTCTCGGAGCCGCGTGTGTAGGCGAAGCGCACGTCCACACCGCCTTTGAACGCGTGTTTGCCGTGCGTCCAGCTCAGCGTATCCGCGTAATCGTAGAGCGGAGTCTTGTTGCCCTGTTGAGCGCAATTGGTAAGGCAACTGTAGTTGTTCACACTCATCGTGTTCGCGGCAGTGGCGCCCGTTGCGGCCACAGAGGACGGAGCATAAGCGATGGGGTACGCGCCCGCGCCTTGCAGAAGAAAAGACTTCGGAACCTCCGCTTTCTTCGGATCCGTGACTTCCCATGGCGCCCAGATCACGTGTTGATTCGCCCGGTAGCCGAAGCGCGCTTCATTGAGCAGCGTCGCGCTCAAAGTGGACGTGTAGTTGACGGTCAGCACCTTCGGCCGGCGAATTACCTGAGAAGTGAAACCGCCTGGCCAGGCGCTCGCGACCGTCTGGAGGTAGTCGCCGTCGAGCCATTCATAGCTATAGTTGAGGGCGACCTTGTTTCGCGAATCGATGTTGTGGTCGATCTTCGTGTTGATTTGCCTGCGGTCCGTGTCCGTGCTGGTTCCGGTGGCTAATCCGAAATTCGAATTATTGTGGCCGCGATATACCCACTGATCGACAGCCGTGTTGAGACCGTCGCCGCCGTCAAAGCGATTCGCGTGCGGCATCAACGACAAATACTTCTGGCTAATTCCTGTCGGATCGGGTCCAGTACGAAACGCATCCCAGGGCTGGCCGTCAATGATCGCATCGGAACAATCCGGTCTGGTGGGTGTGTTGGTGACACGGCCGAACACGCTGAAGTATCGAAGCTGGCCTGTATACGGCGAGCCATTCGGGTTCGTGGCCGGCCGCACCGGATTACCGGATGAATCTACGGAAGTGATGGCGGGGTTGCCTCCAGCGGGGCTCGTCGGTTGAAGCGTGTTGCCGTTCGCCCAGTTCTCCCAATAACGGAAAATCCCGTTCCTCGCGCAGTCCGTCAGCACCACAGGCCGAACATTGAACCGCTGCCGCTCGATCTGGTGATCCCAAAGCACGAAGAAGAAGGTTTTATTTTTGATGATCGGGCCGCCAACACTCCCAGTGAGTTGATTCCGATTGATCCACGGCGGTTGACCTGGAGTCCAGACACCATTGACGACTTGTTTATTGTTCTGCCATGTATTCGCATCGAGTTTGGAGTTGCGGTTGGTCCAAAGTCCGGTTCCATGAAACTGATTGGTTCCCGAACGCGTCAGGATTTGAACTTGCCCATTGCCGCGCCCAAGCTCGGCATCGACTGGAGAAAGGATCACGCGGAACTCGCCAACCATATCCGGGTGGACCTGAGTCGTGGAGCCCACACCATTCGCGTACCGCCCGTCTTGAACGCTGAGGCCATCCCGTGACGTGTTCACCATGCCCGTGCTGATCCCGGCAAAAGTGGTCGATTCTCCCAACGTCGCGCCACGCACACCGGCCATGACGGCCATCAAATCGAGGACGTTGTTGCTAACCAGAGGAAGGTCGCGCACCCTCTTTTCGGTTAGCACTTGCCCGATGGTGGGTGATGTCTCGGCGATCAGCGCGGTCGCTTCAGCCGTGACTTCCACCGAGTCCGCCAGCGCCCCGACCTGCAAGGTGAAATTGTATCGGGCCGTTGCGCTTTGGCCGAGTTGGACGTCGCTAATGACCTGTGTTTTGAATCCAGCCAACTCTGCTGTCAATTTGTAAGTGCCGGGCAGCAAACTAACGATGGTGTATGCGCCAGACTCGTTGGTGATTACGGTCGTGGTGACGCCGGTCTGCGTGTTGGTGGCCGTAACCGTAACGCCGGGAATGAAGGCCTGACTTGGATCCTGAACGAATCCACTGACCGTGGCATAAGTACTTTGTGCAATTGTGTTCGTTGAAAAGAAAATCACAACTAAAAGCGCGGTTGCTACCGTCGATACGCATCTCATCTGCACCTCCACCTTCGACCAACGAATTACGGACGCCGTGGTCCGTTAAAATTGGCGGCACTATACCA